>SKPS01000042.1 GCA_007119395.1 Lentimicrobiaceae bacterium | reverse complement strand
TTGGTTGATGCTCTTGGGGGGCTGGATGAAGCCATCCGGATTGCGGCTGCGGAAGCCGGTATCGACGATTACCGTGTTCTTGAGTTACCGGAGCAGGTAGACCCCTTCACCAGAATCTTCAGGCAGCTATCGGGTGAAACGCGTGCTGATGGATTGATCAGAAAGCACCTGGGAACCCATTACCACTATTATGAGATGATGCAGGAGGTTGGAAGGCTGGAGGGAGTGCAGGCGAGGTTGCCTTACATGATCACGGTGCAGTAGTGATGCTTCCGGATACCGGTTGGTAGAGGCTGTCGCGTTCGATCGGCTTAAAGCCGGCTTCCCGAATCAGTCTCTCCAATGATTCGGTGGTCATATCGGGTTGTTGATCCTCTGCTCCCGCTGCACTGTAAATACGCGTGGAGTCATGGATGGTCCCATCCAGATCATCCACACCGAACCATTGTGATAGCTGGGCAATATCGCGGCCAATCATTGGCCAGTAGCTCTTCAAATGGGGTACGTTGTCAAGAAAAATTCTGGTCACAGCATAATTACGCAGGTCTTCTGCCGCCGACACCTCCCCTGCCTCACCCATCGGGTTGTTGGCATGCTTGTACTTAAGCGGAATGAATGCCAGAAAGCCTGATGTCTCATCCTGCAACTCACGAATCCTCAGCAGATGCTCAGCCCGGTGTTGATAGTTCTCTATGTGCCCGTATAATATGGTTGCGTTGGTGGGTATTCCCATTCGATGTGCGGTGTGATGCACTTCCAGCCAGCGGTTGGCATCGTCTTTTTCAGGACATATTTTTTGGCGGATTTCGGCATCGAAGATTTCTGCACCACCACCGGGGATGGCATCCAGACCAGCCTGATGCAGCGTTTTCAACACCTCTTCCAGTGGAAGTTGGTCTATTTGTGCCATATAGCTTATTTCGATGGCAGAATAGGCTTTGATACACACGGTAGGTTTTACCGAGCGCACAGCAGTGATCAGGTTGGCGTAGTAACGTGTGTTGCGATCCAGCGCAACCCCGCCAACGATATGTATTTCGGTAATGTCATCGGGAGCCGTAGCAGCCAGGTCTTTGATCTGTTCAAGGCTGTAGTCCCACACATCAGGGTTATGGTGCTCATTATAAGAGCAAAAGCGGCAATTATATATGCAGCGGTTGGTGGGTTCTATATGGAAATTCCTGTTGTACCATGTTGTATTGCCGTGCATACGTTGCCGAACTACGGAAGCCAGCCAGCCAAGCCATGATAGTGGAGCTGATTGATATAGTAATACAGCCTCTTCTACAGAGATGCGACGCCCTTTTAATACTTTATCAGCAATCAACCTCAGTGACTTCTCTTGCGAAGTACCACTTGGCAGTGAAGGGTTGTAACCGGTGGGTAAAGTGTTCGGTTGCACTTACTGTATGATCAGTTTTTGGGTTGTTCGGCTTCCACCAGCGCTCACCGACAGATAATAGAAGCCAGGCGCGAGGTGTTGGAGGTCAATGGTCTCGTAAACCGATTGTCTTACACCAAGGTTGTCGTCCCAAACAGTTTGCCCCAAGGAGTTCACAACTGTTAAATGAATCTCAGCATCGGTGTTCATGATCAATTCAAAACGGAACAAACCGTTCCCGGGGTTTGGAAACACTGAAAGAGAAGAGAGGTCGGGAATCTCTTCTACATTGATGGCGGGTTTACAACCGTTCGAATTTTTGAGGCCCGGTCGGAACACATTAAGTGCGGCCAGCATGCGTGCTTTCTGTCCGTGGGTAAACATCATCATACAGTCATCATTCACATAGTCCATGTAGTTCATAAACATCACTCCCGGGCTATCGGGGGTACAGATGTCCATTTGGGGAAAAGTGGGGCATCCGTAAAACTCTGATGCCTGGTTAGGTGTATCGTGTACCAGGTCACTACCCCAGCACGCCCCGTTGTCATCTCCCCATATGTGAATCAGATTAAACCAATGGCCCACTTCATGCACTGTAGTACGCCCATGGTTGAAAGGTGGAGATGCACCTGTTGAACCAAAGAAGCGGTAACCAATCACGATACCATCAGTGGTTGCATTTCCTCCGGGTGGTTGAGCATAACCAAGAACACCGCCTGTCAGGTTCACCACCCATATATTGAGGTAGCGTGCCGGATTCCAGATGCTCTGTCCTCCCTGAGAGGTTGACTTGATGATGTGGTCGTCATGGTAGGTAAAACTGGGTTGTGACACCTGCCTTCGGGTGACCCCATTGGTCCAATTACCCTGGGGGTCCCTCCGCGCCAGGCAAAACTCAAACTCCACATCAGCCACCAGGTGAGCAAAAGCGGCAGGAATACCTGACAAGTTAGAATTCAGCCTCCTGAAATCTTTGTTCAACCGATCGATCTGCTCAATCACACGGCTATGTGGAATGTTTTGTATATGGTTAAAATAGAGGATATGCACCACAACAGGAATCGTGATAACCGAAGAAGATTCCGAGTTGATGATCTCTGCATTTTCCATGATCCATCGGTTCATCTCCTCCTCCAGGGCTGCCCTGCGGGCAGGAAATTCAGGATCTTGTTCGGTCAGCATCTCAATGTATTCGTAGTGACCACACCGGCGCTGTTGCGGAGGGTCTTCCGGGGTCAAGGCACTCTGGCCCCATAATAAAGAAGGAAGCAGTAAAAGAATCGATATAATAATCCTACCAGTCATACCAACTACTTTGACAACAGCACCCTCTACTCCATCGGGCTCTGTTACGTTCATGAGATGCAAAGATAATCAAAAAATTGTTAAAGGGTGCGACTCCTTTCCTTGAAGGCAGTTCATTGGTAAAGAAAGGGGTTAGCCTGTTAACGGAGAATGATCAACGGCTTAAAGACGGGTCGCTGGTCTTTTCCATCAATCAGCATCCGATAATTGCCGGGATGAACATCTGACAGAGAGAGGCGTATCTGTTGTTCTGATGTGTTGTCGAACTGCCACAAGCGCACCACCCTGCCGGTCAAATCATACAATGCTACAGATCTGACAGGCTGTGTGGCTTCAACAAACAGATAATCATTGGCCGGCACCGGATAGATCCTGGCGGCTTGATGATCCTGCAGGTTCTCGACACCTATGGTTCCTACGGTGATAAAACCTTGTTTGATGAGCGTATCTGATCCGGAGACGTTCCACACGATGAGTTGCACATCGTACACACCATGGTTGGGGTATGTGATTCTACCGGGGTTTTGTTGTGTTGATGAAGAGGGTACACCTCCGGGGAAGCTCCATTCCCACTGTTTGGGCTGGCTTACACTGTAGTCGGTAAACAACACCGAATCACCCTTCAGGATGGTGGTCATATCACTGGCAAACAATGCTTTGGGCATTGGGGGCTTTGGCATAATGTACACATAGAATGCTTTGGTAAGTTCCGTATACCCGTATGGGTTGGTTGCTGTAAGGGAGATGGAGTATGCGCCGGGTTCGGCATAGATATACCATGGATTTTGCAGGTGGCTGGTATCACCGTTGCCGAAATCCCAGAGCCACTCAATGGGATTGTGTTGTGATAAATCAATAAACCAGAGGGTATCACCGGGGTAGCCCACAGAAGGCTGCACCGAGAAATTTGCTGCCGCAGCCGGGGGGGTGGTAACGATGTAATTGGTTTTTGTGATGGAATCGGATCCGGCTCCATTGGAGACCCACAGTGTAACCGTGAAGGTGTCAATGGTTTGATAAATATGCTGAGGGTGTTGGGATGTACTGGTTTGTCCGTCGCCAAAATCCCAGAGCCATTGCAATGGTGTATTGTGGCTTAAGTCGGCAAACTGTACAGGCGACCCGACGGGTGCGACAAGGGGTGATGCGGAGAAGTCGGCCACAGGTATCGGGGGTATGGTAATCTCTATGTAATTTGTTTTGGTGATGGTATCACTGCCTGTCTGGTTCGAGGCAATCAGGGTAACGGTATAGATTCCGGGTTGAGAGTATACATGAACCGGGTGCTGAACAGAGCTGCTGTCGCCGTCACCGAAATACCACTTCCATCCTGAAACCACTCCGGAAGATTGACACGTAAACGAGATGTTCATTCCGATATTTCCAATGGTAGGATTAGCCGAAAAGTCTGCTGTAGGAGGTTGTGTTACAATGGGCACCAGATCAGCTATAGCACCCTGATAATAGGTAAAATTGGTATTGCCGGGTGTAAGTGAGGTAAGGTAAAAGTATCCATTCAGATAGCCATCCCAACCCCAGTTGCAGTGGTAATGGTTATTGGCTACACCCTGGTATCCGTCGATAATCCAGGCATGGCCATCTGCACCGGCCGAATTGCTACCCCGATAAATAAGCGGGCGGTTCAAGTTGAGATTTGATTGTAACAGCGAATCCCATTGGGTCATAGTGTAGTTTTGTCGCCACAGAAAAGCGGCTATAGACTGAAAACCAAAGTTATCGACCATCGCATCTCTTGCATCCGAGGTGTAAGCTCCACTGCCTGTTGGCCCATATTGCATATTTACAGCCACACCGGCATGGTAAGATACTTTGGCAACTTCAGGATTGGTGGTAGTTACCACTGGCGGCATTTGCGACCAATTGTAGCTGCTGGCGCCGAAATTGGCACTCAAGGTTCCATAATCGGGATGCAGGTAAGAGTTAGAACCGATACCTGATGCCGGATATTCCCAGTACTTCATAATCATGGCCATGGAAGTGGCAACACACCCTACCGGCACTCTGTTGCAATAGCCCATACCGGCATTGGGATCGTACGGACAATCATCATTGTAGTAGCATCCCTGACCCCATTCAAGCAGACCAAGCAATGGTGATACCGCGGAGAGTGTGGCAGCACTGAAATAATGTGTGGCAACATCATAATGTGCCCATGCTGCAACTGCTTCAGGGGTTGGTGGCAAGGAGTAATCGATATGGTGCAACACCTGCTCCTTATAATGATCAAGCATAGTTCGGAATGCAGGGGGCATCAGCAACGTGTCATGCTGCCAGTTCTTTGTGAGCGAGTAGCCCGGAACCGGATATATTCCGTCGTCACCGGAAACCATCACAAAACCTCCACCCTGCTCGCTGTTGAAAACATAAAAAAGCGTCTGACCCGGTACACCCAACTCCGTCACAGTCGCTATCTGAAAGGGAGTGCCATTGCTTCGCTCAAAGTAAAAGTTACGGGCTACACGCTTTGCTCTCTCCAGGTCTACCGGTGCCCCATGTGTTACGGAGGTGAATATAAGCATAAACACCATGATGAACAACCCATTCAATCGCATATCGGCTTGATTTTATATTGCAGAGACAAAGAAAAGCATTTTTTCCGTTTGTTTCCTGAAGGATTTGTTAATCTGCATCTTTCAAACACAAATCAGAACAGGCTTCACGATTCAATCTTCATACATAACAAATAGTTTGCAATTTTAGCTGTACTTTTGTTTTCAATGTAAACGTATGATGATGGATTTTGATGGGTCAGACGTATTGATTGTAGCGGCTACTGCTGCCGAGGTATCTCCTCTTCTTCAACGAATTGGGGTTAAGGAGAATGAAGTGGAAGTGGGTAATGTTGTTCATGTACGGGATGGTGTTGCCAGCTTGCTGATTACCGGACCGGGAGTTGCAGCCACAACATATCATCTCACCCGGGTGCTTACCAAGGGCAAATACAGGATGGCTCTGAATGTGGGCATTGCAGGAGCATATTCACAGAAACTCAACATCGGAGATGTGGTGATGGTAACCAAAGACAGGTTTGCCGATCTTGGAGCAGAGGCTCCGGAAGGGTTTATGACAGGAGAACACCTCCCGTTTTCAGGCCTTGGGCACCATCCCTATCAACAGGGATGGCTCTCCCCTGAGATCCCAAGCGGTTTGCCACCCATCAAGCTCCCAAAGAGCACAGCCATCACCTCAGACACAGTACACACCCTGAAAGAATCAATTGCCAGCTTAACCACACTCTACAACCCTGACCTGGAAACCATGGAGGGGGCAGCCTTCTTTTATGTGTGCATGATGACAGCCACACCTTGCCTGCAGGTGCGCTCCGTCTCGAACCATGTGGGGCCCAGAACACGTAGCACATGGAATATCGGACTGGCCATTAAAACACTCAATCAGTACCTTATCGATTCCCCTTTTAATCTGTAACCCATTATGCTAAGAACCGGTTTCTCAACTTGCCCTAACGACACATTCGTATTTGATGCCTTGGTTCACCATCGCATCAACACCCTCCATTACCAGTTTGCCCCCTTTCTTCTCGACGTGCAAGAGCTCAACCAACAAGCCTTATCCGATGAGCCGATCGATATTATTAAAGTGAGTTGTGCCCATCTTCCCTCACTGCTGGATCGATATGTGGTGCTAAACGCCGGAGCAGCTCTCGGATATAACTGTGGCCCGTTGCTCGTGGCAAAAGAGATCCAGACAAAGCAGCGGCTCACCGAATCAACCGTCGCCACACCGGGAGAGCACACCACGGCACATTTCCTCCTGACCCGATTCTTCCCTGAAATAACCCGTAAAGAGGTGATGCTGTTCTCTGATATTGAACCTGCCATTCTGCAAGGGAAAGCCGATGCCGGTGTGATTATCCACGAATCTCGCTTTACTTACAGGGAGCTGGGACTTCATCTGTTGGCCGATCTCGGACAAATGTGGCATGATCAAACCCAAATGCCATTGCCGCTTGGCTGTATCGTTGTATCACGGTCATTACCGAAGCAAACCATTCATGATATCAATCGCTTGCTCAAAGAGAGTATTGAGTATGCCCGAAAAAATCCCGATGCATCCAAGGAGTATGTGCAACAACACGCTGTCTCACTTCGTCAGGAGGTGATCAGACAACACATCGGACTCTATGTAAACCGGTACACTGTGGATCTTGGAATGGAAGGAAAGCAGGCCATCACCAGCCTGCTGGCCAATTACTTGCCTAAGGATCACCCCCCTCTGTTTGCTGATGAGCTGTGATGGAAGCACCCATAATGTAGCGTCATAGCACAGCATAACCGGCCATCATACTCCGCTGGCCCTTCAAGGCAAAGCCGCACAGAATCGACATGAACATAACAGGAATTCAACTATCTTTGCCAAGCGATTCAAGCAATCGCATCATCAAGGGCAAACCGGCACCTTTTCATTATTCACCGTATGGATCAGCCTGTCTGGTTTGAAAACATGTTGCAACAAAAACACAAAAGCACAGATGAAGCATGCCGTTTTACTCATCACGTTATTACAATTGATGATTTATTGGGGTTGCAGAGAGTCTCAAAGCTCACTTACAGAGTCCTCTTCAGACACCACAAGCACTCTTTCAGACAGCCTCCGTTGGTCTGACGGGCTGGTGTACCGCCTAAGCGATGCCATCATAGTGGGTGAAGGGGTCAGGTTGCGGGGCAAACCTGATGTAGCAGCTCCAGTTATTGAGAAACTTCACACCGGGAAACTATTAAGGATTATTGGACGAAGCGACCGTAAACAGACACTGGGTAGGCTCAGCCTCTGTGACCCTGCCGGATACTACTGGAAAGAGGTGGTCACGTCCGATGGCCAGACAGGATGGGTGTACGGTGAGTTTGTGTATGAA
>SKPS01000175.1 GCA_007119395.1 Lentimicrobiaceae bacterium | reverse complement strand
TATAAACCTCCCAAGCGGTAAGGTATAACGCCATGCCGTTTTACTGTTAAAGAGAATTTGTGGTTACAGAGGATTGATATACGCTGCCTGTCAGATCAGGTGAGTGTATCACAATAGGCTCTGAACCGGGTGATGGCCTCCCGTTTACTCTCGTCAAAGTGAAAGCTGATCGATTCAGTCAGGTACTGTCGCACCTGCTCGTAAGGCAGCACTCCATTGTGCAGGGTGGCAATGGCATCATCTACATGTTGCACACCCCAGGCGAGTGCTTCGTCGAAGTGTTTCCGTTGTTCCGGGGTGACTCCATCGGCGGCGAGCCAGCATGCAAACACAAACGGTAGCCCGGTGAACCGGTGCCACACCTCTGCCAGGTCGTAGCTGTAACGGAACCTGCTTTTGATACCGAACGTTTTGTCTCCTATCAGCACCATCCCGGCTGCTTCAGGCAGATGGTGTGGTGTTGCCACTTCATTGGGTTTGACAAACTGCGGCTCTACCTGCCAGTGATGTCTGGCCAGCACCTGTACCAACAGGTTTGAGGTGCGCGATTCAGCATCCAGATAGATCGTATCTAATTCCTCCAAAGGGTTATTTGAGAGCAGCAGCACGGTCTCTACAGCTCCGGTGGCACCCAGGCACCAGTTGCAGCAGATCAACGCTTCGTGCATGTCACGGATGGCACCCACCGGTACCAACGCCATATCGGTTTTGCCGGCGTAATAAGCCTCTGCACACTGGGCAGGTGGCAGCAGCATCAGCTCATGTGCAACCTTTGATGCAGGGTAGTGCTGCAGGCCATAGATAAAAGGAATCGTATTGGTATAGGATACTGCAGCCACACGCAAAGAGATCTTTTCCATACCACAAACTTACGGCTTTTATCCACACCAACCCGAACTCTGACAGTGAACCGGAGTCTGATTCTTTTCCGTACCTTTGCCCGAAAATTGACAAACCATGAGCATCCACGCATTGTGTGCCGTATCTCCAACCGATGGCCGGTACCGGAAACAGACCGAACCGCTTGGCGGTTACTTCTCAGAGTATGCCCTGATCCACTACCGTCTCAGGGTAGAGGTTGAATACCTGAAAGCGTTGTGTGAGATCCCACTTCCTCAACTGAAGTGGGTGAAAGCAGATGATCTTCAGCTGCTGGATGGTGTGATGGCTGCCTTCACCCCGGAGGAGGCGTTGAAGGTGAAAGAGATTGAGGCGGTGACCAACCACGATGTGAAAGCGGTTGAGTACTATCTGAAAGAGCAGCTCAAAGGGAGTGCCCTGGCGCCTGCGCTGGAGTTTGTCCATTTTGGTCTCACCTCACAGGATGTAAACAACACGGCACAGCCGATGATGGTGCGTGATGCGGTGAACCTCGTCATGGTGCCGGTGTTGAAGGAGGTGTTGGCCCGTTTGGAAGAGGTTGCCGTTGACTGGCAGCATATTCCACTGTTGGCCCATACCCATGGGCAGCCCGCTTCACCTACCATTTTAGGGAAGGAGATGGCTGTATTTGCTGACCGGCTGAAGCCGATGTTGCAGGCCTTGGAGAGCTTTGAGCACAGCGGTAAGTTTGGTGGTGCCACCGGCAACTTCAACGCCCATCTGGTGGCCTATCCTGAAATCGACTGGGTGGACTTCGGAAACCAGTTTCTGCACGACAGGCTGGGTCTCAAGCGGCAGCGGGTGACGACACAGATAGAGCATTACGATGACCTGGCAGCACTGCTCCACCTGATGATTCGTATCAACACCGTGTTGCTCGACCTTGACAGGGACATGTGGACCTACATCTCTATGAACTACTTCACCCAGAAGCTGAAAGAGGGGGAGGTGGGCTCTTCGGCGATGCCACACAAAGTGAACCCGATCGATTTCGAGAACTCGGAAGGGAACCTGGGTGTTGCCAATGCCACGTTCAGCCACCTGGCTGAGAAACTTCCTGTGAGTCGTTTGCAGCGTGACCTCACCGACTCTACCGTGATGCGGAACATCGGGGTGCCTTTCGCACACTCACTCATCGCATGGAAGAGTCTGTTGCGCGGGATGGGGAAAGTGGTGGTGAACACAACACAGATCCGGAAGGCACTCGATGACAACTGGGCGGTGCTGGCAGAAGCGATCCAGACCATCCTGCGGCGTGAAGGGGTGCCCAACCCCTACGAGCAGCTCAAAGCCCTTACCCGCGGCAACCAGACCGTGAATGCTGAAACCCTGGCCGCCTTCACCGATCAGCTCGATATCCCCGAAACAGTAAAACGCGAAATCAAAGCGCTCACCCCGGCTACTTATACCGGATACAACCACATCAACCTGAGAAAATAACACCACACCGCAATGAGAGATGCCTTACGCGTTTTCCGTCACCTGACCAACTACCGCAAACTGGTCGCTCTCCATATCCTGTACACCCTTCTCTCGGTGATCTTCTCAGTGTTCACCTTCGCCATGGCCATCCCTTTCCTCAAAATCACCTTCGGCATGCAAGGGATACCACTGGAGAAACCGCACTTTCAGTTCACCATCGACTCCATCGAACAAAACATCGGGTATTACCTGGGTAGCTTTATCTCAGATCACGGAACCATGAAGGCGCTGCTCATCATCGTGGGAGGGTTGGTCACCATGACCTTCTTCAGAAGTATGTTCACCTACCTTTCCATGACGATGCTGGCACCGATCCGCAACGGTGTGGTGAGGGATTTCAGGAACAAGCTGTACCTGAAAATCCTGCTGCTGCCACTGGCCTATTTCTCTGAGGAGAAGAAAGGGGATTTGATGACCCGGATGTCGAGCGATATACAGGAGATCGAGCATTCTGTGTTGAGTGCTCTCGATGCCTTGATGCGTTCTCCCATACAGATCTTCGTTTACCTTTCGGTGATGTTTTTTATGAGCTGGCAGCTCACCCTGTTTGCGCTGGTATTGTTGCCGTTGTCGGGCTATTTTATTGGTCTTTTGGGACGATCACTGCGGCGCACCTCCCGCGAGGCACAAAACCGTTTTGGCTCCATCATGTCGGTGGTGGAAGAGACGTTGGGGGGGATGCGGATTATCAAAGCCTTTGTGGCTGAAAAAAGGATCGAAGACTATTTTGTGAGGCAGAACGAGGAGTACACGCGCGTGATGAACCGCATCTACCGCCGACGTTACCTGGCGTCGCCGATGACAGAGTTTCTGGGTGTGGTCACGGTGGGTTTTATTATATGGTATGGTGGTGTCTTGATCCTTGGAGAGGGAGGACAGATCACCGGTGAGATTTTCATTGCCTACATCATGATTTTTTCTCAGATCATTCCACCGGCCAAGTCGTTCACTACGGCGCAGTACAACATCAGCAAGGGGCTAGCTTCGGCCGATCGTGTGAATGCGGTGCTCGACACGGTGAATCCGATCACCAGTGCACCCGGTGCCATTGCGGCCCAAGATTTTCATGAAGCGATAGAGTACAAGGATGTGCAGTTTGAGTATGGCGAGGAGCCGGTGATCAGGGGTGTCACCTTCACCATCCGGAAGGGGGAGACGGTGGCGCTGGTGGGTCCTTCGGGGTCAGGGAAAACCACATTGGCAGATCTTCTTCCCCGTTTCTACGATGTGACCGGCGGGAGGGTAACCATCGATGGTGCCGATATCAGAACTTTAAAGCTCGATCACCTGCGTGGTCTGATGGGCAATGTCAACCAGGAGCCGATCCTGTTTAACGACACCATCGCCAACAACATCGCCTTTGGTGTGGTCACAGCCACCCGTGAAGAGATCGTTGCAGCGGCACGTGTGGCCAATGCCCACGAGTTTATCATGCAGTTTGAACAGGGGTATGACACCAACATCGGTGACCGGGGGTTGAAGCTTTCCGGCGGACAGCGGCAGCGCCTCAGCATCGCCAGGGCAGTGCTTAAAAACCCACCCATCCTGATCCTTGATGAAGCCACCTCTTCCCTCGACACCGAGTCGGAAAGGCTGGTGCAGGAAGCCCTCGAAAACCTGATGAAGGAGCGCACCTCGCTGGTGATCGCACACCGCCTCTCCACCGTACGCAACGCCGATAAGATCCTGGTGCTGCAGGAGGGCGTCATTGTGGAGGAAGGTACCCACGACCAACTGATGGAGCAAAACGGACTGTATCAGAAGTTGTATAACATGCAAACATTTAACGGCTCATGAAGATCAGTGGATTCTCGATGGTGAAAAACGCCGAAAAGCTATACTATCCCGTCAGAGAGATGATCTTGTCGGCACTGCCGCTGGTGGATGAGTTTGTGATTGCCATTGGCGACTGTGATCCCGGCGACAACACCCGTGAGCTGGTGCGCTCCATCAACGATCCTAAGGTGAAGATCATAGACACTGTGTGGGATCTGGAGAAGTACCCACGGGGGATGGAGAATGCGCACCAGACCGACATCGCCATGAGCCACTGCAGCGGCGACTGGCTGCTTTATCTGCAGGCCGATGAGGTGATCCACGAAGAGGATATCCCAAAGATCAGGGAAGCGTGCGCGGCGTTACAACACGATCCCCGGATCGAAGGGCTGCTGTTCAAGTACCGCCACTTCTGGGGCGACTACGACCATTTCCATTTCTCCCACTCGTGGTATAAGAAAGAGATCCGCATCATACGCAACGACCCGGAGATTCACAGTTGGGAGTCGGCACAGTCGTTCCGGCGTATCCCCGGCTTCGATGGAGTGAACTACCGGCAGCAAGAGGGGACGCTCAAGCTCCACGTGGCTGAAATTGATGCGTGGATCTATCACTACGGATGGGTACGACCTCCTGCGCTGATGCAGAAGAAGACCAAAGCATTGGATACCATACACAAAGGGGCTGAAAAAGTGGAAGAGATGGCCCAAAGGAGCCATTACGACTTCGACTACGGTCCGCTTCAACACCTGAAGCGGTTTAAAGGGACACACCCGGCGGTGATGAAAGAGTGGATCGGGAAATTCAACTGGCAGGATGAGCTGCAGTACACGGGTGGTGTGCCAAAATACAGAAGAAAACACAAGCACGAAAAGCTGAAATACCGGCTGCTCACCTGGCTTGAGAACCGCTTGCTGGGCGGTAGAACCGTGGGTGGCTTCAGGAACTATGTGTGGGTTAAGAGACATCCCTGATGAAGGATTGCGTGCCATATCAGGGGAACGAAACAGAGAACTATGAGCAAGAGTACGATACGACATCCCGGTGAGGTATTACGAGTGACGCCCGAAGCGGTGGAGGTGAAGATATTGCGTGCCACAGCGTGCAGCTCCTGTGTTTCGAAAGGAGCATGCAGCATCGGCGATGCCGAGGAGAAAACCGTTACGGTGGAAGATTACAAGGGTGAAACGCTGCATCCCGGCGACAAGGTGATGCTGGTGATGCAGCGTGCTTCAGGTAACAAAGCGCTGTTATACGGATATTTCCTGCCATTTCTGGTGCTGGTCACCGTGCTGGTATCAGGCAGCGTGCTGGTACGCGATGAAGGTGCCCTGGCATTGATCGCCATCGGTTCGCTGATCCCTTACTACATGGCATTGTACCACTTCCGCGATCGGCTTAAGAAGAAGTTTACCGTGACGATTGAGTGAGTGGCTGTTTGGCGCAGTTCAAAAACCCCTCCCCAACCCCTCCCCTGAAATGGGAGGGGCTTTTAATGCCCTGTTGTACAGTTCTATACGGCAAATAAAAGTCTCTCCCTTCTCAGGGGAGAGATTTAGAGAGGGGTTTTTAGCAACAGGGGAGAGATTTAGAGAGGGGTTTTTGATCTAAAGTGCGTATCTTTGTTATCGGAATCCCAACTAAACATTTTAGGTAAAGGATTAACGGATATAATAAGCTACTATGACAACAAAGCAAATAAAGACAGAAATACAGGCACTTTTGGATACGATTCCAGAGAGTGTACTGCGGGATCTTCTTGCCTATCTGAGAGAAGCACAAAAGCAGACCAAAGACCAGGCAGCACTCACCAGCCACCTGCGCAAGATAATTCATGAAGACAGAGAATTGCTTGAGAAACTGGCCCAATGATAAGTTCGGCAGAAGTCCTGAAAATACATAAACTCCTGATTGACCAATTTGGCGGCAGTCATGGTGTAAGAGACAGGAGTTCCCTCAGTTCAGCAATCAACCGACCTTTTACAACTTTTAACCAGGAAGAATTATACCTTGAACCCGTTGATAAAGCTGCAGCGATACTGGAGAGCATTGTGACAAACCATCCGTTTATTGATGGTAATAAGAGAACAGGGTATGTGCTTGCAAGACTATTGCTGTTACAATCCGGAATTGACATAAGGGCCACTCAGAAAGATAAATACGAAATGGTAATGGCAGTTTCCAAAGGGGAATGGAAATTCCAACAGATAAAAGACTGGATGATAAAACACTGTAAGTGAAACTTTGTGTTTATTTCATAACGCGAATAAGCCAGTTAACAACTGTCCGGATCGAACTTTGTAGATTTGATTGCAAACATATGGGTATGAATATAGCAAACGTTTTTTTTGTGAATAGAAAAATCCCAATTCTCATCCAGCTCTGTTTCCTCAACTTTTGGAGTAATATCACAAAAAACTTTTAGCGATTTTTGGCTTTGAAAAACAATTTCAAAATCACCAAAATTATTAACAATTACATCACTTACTATATCATTTTCCAATTTGAATATTTCTTTTAATAGATTCCCTCTTTCCAATTTATTTGATTCATTGTTCCCAGTTAAAGGTTTAAAAGTTCTTAAACAATCCAATCTCCATGCTGAATAAATCATAATACTATACTCTCTTTCTTTTAGGGACACCCCAAAAGAAAGAATAATAATTGACCCCGTTGATGGTCCAGCACTTACATCTAATACAATACAACTTATTAATTCTTTTAAAAAAATCAATTTATTATCCATAATTCTATTTGTTTTTGAGGTGGTAAAATGGGAGGGGCTTTTAATGCCATGTTGTTCAGTTCAATACGGTAGGCAAAAGTCTCTCCCCTCTCAGGGGAGAGACTTAAAGAGGGGTTTTTTGCGACAGGGGAGAGATTTAAAGAGGGGTCTTTGAACACCGAACAAGGAACACCGATTAACGAACACCGAAGTGTTTTTGAATGAAGGATTTCGGATACCGTAGTGGTGGTGGCGGTTTGTTCTACCGGCACTCTGCCTTCCCGCTGTAATATGCGTACCATCTCCCACTCCCACGTGCGGTGGGGTGGGGTAGAGGCGGGCGTATGTGTGGACAGGTGCTGGCATGCGGTTGGTTTGATGGTGATAAGATACAGTTTTTTTTTGAATATCCTATGCATGATGGAGTTATGGCTCTATGAGGCTAAGTATGATAACTAGCAATAGAAAAACTACCCCTATTGCAATCCATCCAATGATGTAGTTTTCTACAACATGATCCCCAAACCATTTTGCCTCAAGATTCCCTTCAATTTCATCCCGCAGATTAGTTTTGCATCTGTGGAATAGCCAACGAATGAATCCTCCAATGAGTTTAACATAAACAACAGCCATAATACTCTTTTTAATTGTCACTTACAGCTTCTTTGGTTTCTTTGACAGGTTTAAGCACTTTAAGTGCATTGTCAAAATCCTTCAATGCCTGCTGATTTAACTTATT
>SKPS01000252.1 GCA_007119395.1 Lentimicrobiaceae bacterium | reverse complement strand
TGGTTGACAATCTCCCTTGCAGTTGAAAAGCCAAACACTTCCAACTGCTCCGGGATCTCTGGCAGCTCTTTGATCATCTCATGTATTTATTGGTTGTACATAATTTAAATATCACAAATTGTCAGCATCAAATATACAACATTTTTTGCGGAATTCAATCCCTTTATTGAAAATTTCTTTCAATCAAAGGATTTCCCAGGTTGTACTCCACCTGCTTAATCTTGGTGCCAAAGAGATCCCAGGTGGTTTCAGTGCCATGCTTTACATTGTCAAGGTAATGAATCTCCTTGTGCTTGTTGCCGTTAGGATGGTAAGCTGTCATAACCCCGGTCCCCTTGTCGAACGTTGCTTCCCCCACCTTTAAACCCTGTTGGTCATAATACTTCCATGTGCCGTCAAACATCCCATGGTAGTGAGCCCCCTGAACCTTCACCGTACCGTTCTCCCAATACTCGGTGTGCTCACCATGTAACTCTCCGTTGCGGTAATGGGTCTCAATCGAGAGCGCACCGGTATTAAAGTAGCGCCGGCTCAATCCGTGAAGCTGGTTGTCGCGGTAAAACTCCTCGTATTCCATATTCCCGTTAAAGTACCAACGTGCCGTCCGGCCATGCAAAGCATCGTTATGGTAATTGTATTCTGCCTCTTTTCGCCCATCATGGTAGTAAAACACAGTCGGGCCATGCTTTGTGTCACCACGGTAGGTGATCTCATACATCAGGTTGCCGTTTGGATGGTGGGCCGTGTCAATGCGGGTTCGGCCGCATCCTATCAGCAAAAAAACAATCAGAACCAGCCCTGTTACAGGCTGTAAAAAACCGTGCCTTTTCATCTCCTCTTCTTTTTACTTTCGGATTCTCTCTCGCGTAACCAATACACCTCTGCAGAACGGAGCCGGTATGGCTCTTTTTCGGGGTTCCACAAGTAAACTTTTAACGGATTTGCAGGGTTTGTATTGTGTGGTAATGCCACAGTAAAAAACGCCGGGTGTATTCGATGAATAGTTTTGTTGACCCTGAATCCATGCCACGAAGCGGTAGTTCCGTCATGGTTTAATGAGTGAATTACCAGGTGCAGGTCATCGGGTAGTGTTTCGTTTGGGTAGGTGTGTACATCACAGTGAATCAGGATGTTTCTGCCGCTTGGGTTCTCTTTTGGTAAACGAGCATCATGCAGCACCAGGTACTCGTGATCGATCAGCGACGAATCGACAAGGTTGTGAAATGCTTTCCTGGCAAGCAGTACCGTATCTAATGGGTAGTGAGCTATATCTGATATACCCGGTTGCCGGCTGAAGAGATATGTCTCTGTGTAGGGAAACTGGTCATAGCAGTCGATGAGATAGGGATAGTGTCGCCTGATCATGGAAGCAGCCATGGGGTCAGCGGGTCTGAGCCGTGAGTAGAGGAACTGCTGCTTTGGCAGACTTTCCAGTTGCTGGTCGAGTTCACGTAAGGCTTTATGACCCGGAAACAGGTAGAACAGGGCAGAGTCAATATGGCACGCCTGATCGAGGTAGTGGTGGATGTACCATGGGTGGTTAACATCGGCTGCCCAGGCGGTATGCTCTCCACCATGTTGTGCACAGATCATATCCGCCGTATGGCGGAAGTTGGCATAAGGCAGCTGTTGGTAGTGTCTGACACCGAACAGCAGGTGTGCTGCCAATACCAATGGTATCACCACAATATATGTTTTTACGATCGGGCTCGTGGCCTTGTCAAATCCTGCAAAGAGGCCGGCCAGCAGGAAGGGGAATGCAAACAGCATCACCGAGTGTTGAATAATCGGGTTGATCAGTGTGGAGTAGAAGTATCCGAAGGCAAGGGGCAGGAAGTACCATAACCAGCTGATGGCCATCTGCTGTTTGGTCCTTTTTCCCAACCCTTGGGTAACCCTTTTTCCGATCATGATCACAGCCGGGAGTGCTACGAGGAGCAGCAGGGTGAAGGAGCCATTAAAGAGGTAGAGCAGGTGTTGCGGGATCCAGTGGGTATCGGGTGGTGGCAGCCAGGTCGAGAGGCCTCCGCGCGACAGGTGGACAGCGGTGATGGGCCAGTGTGGCAGGAACAGGGCTACGGCTATGGCGCCGGCAGCGAGGTAAGGGATCACGTTGTGCCTCTTTAGCATAAAGAGCCCGGTGATTCCCATGATACCACATACGAGAAAACTGTAGTAGTGGTTGTACATCGCAAGGGCGAAACTGAGAGCCAGCCCTGCAGCATAGGTCCACATGGAACTCTTGCTCTCGTCATTTCGGCAAAAGATGAGGCGATCCCAGAAAAGAGCTGCCGCCAGCACCCATAGCATTCCCGTGCTGTATGGGCGTAACATTTGGGAATAGAGCACCGGAAAATGAAGCAACGCCATGGTGGCTGCCGCAAGCCATCCGCTGGTTTTGCCAAACCACCGGGAAGCCAACAGATACATCAGCCATACTCCCGCAATCCCGGCCAAGGCAAAGGGTAGCCGTAACCAAAACTGACTCTCCCCCGCAACGCCACTCCACCACCAGACAAACACCTGTACCCCGGCAGGATGATAATCGGGGATAACACCCTCATCCAACAACTCAGAAAAAGAGGGGCTCTCAGAAAGGCGGTATAAGACACTCAGCTCATCGTTGAAATATGACCTTGACTCCAATCCTGTAAACCGAAGAGCAGCTGCAGCCAGCAGAATGATCACCAACTCGCCTCTGAAGGTAACAAGCCCCTTCAGGCTGCGCCTTATGCCTTGTTGGAGCGATGTGTTCTGTGTTACATTCTTCATGGTGCTGCGGTATCAGAATGTTCGTTACTGATTGATTCTGCTTGTATAGACTAAAGGCTATGTTGGACGGCCTGCAGAAGGTATGCCTGTTGCTTTGTGTTACTTCTTATTCCTCTGGCGGGCTGCTTCAAACAATATGATGCCGGCAGCCACTGATACGTTCAGTGATCCGATGGTGCCATACTGAGGGATGGTTATTCTGGCGGAGCTCATTTTCAGCAGAGGAGAAGACACGCCATCCTTTTCTGATCCCAACACCACACACACCGGACCGGTGAGTTGTGCATCGTGGTAAGTGAACTGCCCTTTTTCAGAGGCGGCCACCAATGTGAGACCTTGCTCGAGGATTGAGACGGCGGTTTTGAACAAGTTGGGGCTACGGCATACAGCGATACGCATCAGTGCCCCGGCAGAGGCTTTGATGGCATCAGGGCTGATACGGGCACCTCCCTTTTCGGGTACCACCAGCGCGTCAGCACCGGCACACTCCGCGCTGCGGGCAATGGCACCGAAATTACGCACATCCGTGATGCGATCCAGCATCACCAAAAAAGGTTCCCGCCCCTCATCCCATGCCTTCGCAATCACTTCGTCAACATCAGCATACTCAACCAACGAAAGAAACCCCACCACTCCCTGGTGGTTTTGCCTGGTGATACGGTTTAATTTGGCCTCAGGCACATGCTGCAACGGAATGCGGTGCTGACTGAGTAGCTCAATAAGCTCTCTGGTCCCCTCACCAGTCATCCCCTTGCGAATCATAACACGATCAGGCATGCGCCCTGCTCGTAATGCCTCGGTTAAAGGCCTGATGCCATACACCATCTCCTCCTTCACTGAATCTTGATTCATCGCCTCCAACTGCTTACCCTTTGATGCCATCCTGTTTTATATGTTGTTGATCGTTCAAGCATGTAATCATGGTGCGTGAACGGATTGGTCATTCTTACAAATGGGAATGAGAGTGAGAGCAAATGAGGTGACTCACCGTAGGTCCATACCTCACCACGCTCGGTACGTGTTATGGTAGTGGGTGGACCATACACAATATATACCATTCCCCGGTCGGTTTTCCATCCATCAGTATAGGAGGAAAATAAAAAGTTTGCCCGCTCCACACGCCGGTAATACTCTCTTAGTAAACGGGTAGCCCGCATCGCATTACCCGCCTTTTCGAGCCAGAATGCCTCTGCCGCCTGCTGCGGATCGGCCGCTTGAACCAAACCCTTGAACTCCCTGTCGGTTGTAATATACCTTAAAGGGGCAACCATCTGCGATGGGTGCTCAATACGTGGGAATGGATAGGCTCTGACAAACATGGTAAACCCAGTCCTCGATGTGGTATCGGTGATCAGATGATACATCCCGGGCTTTGTGAATTGCAATGTTTCGGATTCGCCTTCCCGGAACTGTATGGAGAAGATCGAATCAGCCTGGTAAGAGAGTTGCCCGGGCACCCCTGTTACAAAAGGGGGCAGCGCCGGCGGGTGCTGGTTCCGGTAATACCTGACCTGCACGGTTTGGGTTGTAACCAGGCTGCTTTCCATCGAAAAAGTATGATCCGGTGTAAGGGTTCCGGGGTGCAGCATATGGCCATTGTCGTCTTTGAGCCGGAAATGGGTAGTTGAAGGGGGCCATGAGCTGGGTAGCCTGGTCTCCCAGGAAAATGAAGAGGTGTGTTGAAGGTGCGTCAAAACCAATCTCAGGTGTCTGCCCTCAGGCTCACCGGTAAAGATATCGGCATACCCCGTAATGGAGCCACGGTGCACCGGTGTGTCAGCAGCGAAAAACCAAGAAGCACTGTCGATGATCGTCTTGGACCCCGCATGTTCATAAAGATCCATCCGCAAGAGAAACCCCTGTGGCTGCTCCTCATCCCCCTCTTTAATCGGCTTCACCGGCACCTCAAACCAAACTCTCAGGCTGTCGTCAGTGAACTGAAACAGGGTGTAGTAGGGGAGAGGCGTAAGTTCGGTGAGGTGGTACTGGTATTGAAGCGTGTGTATGCCCGCATGACGTGCCGTCCGGCATCCCGATAAGCACAACGCCAAGATGGTGACCCCAACAAGCAATATGACGCCGGTCAAGGCTCTGGGGGTGAAATAGCTCTTGCTGGGATCGATAATCATTGCCTTTGTTCAGTGTTATTACTTGGTGTGATGTCTATTTCAGGTAGAGCACCCATACGTCTCTTCTTCCTGCTCCGTCAGACATGGTGCTGCCAACCACTACAAACTCGTTGGCACCTACCGATATAACGGCATGTCCCAGGTCTTCGTTGATGCCACCGTAGGTGTCCTGCCACAATCTGTTTCCTTCGTTGTCGAACTTCATCAACCAGATGTCGTAATGCCCTTCTCCGATCGAGTTGGTATGCCCAACCACCACCACGCCACCGTCAGGGGTCTCCGCTGAACCGGTGGCCTCCTCGTCGCGCAGGGTGCCATAAGTCGCTTCCCAGTCATCCCAGCTTTCAGGTGTAAACCCAACCACATGGAGGCTGCGGTACCTTTCGCCCCTGGGTTGTGTGTACCCGCTCAGAATATACTCGCCGGTGCTTTTTAATGTGAGATGATTGGCCACCTCTCTGTTCTCAGTGCCGTAGTCTTTTCTCCATACCCTTCTCCCTTCACCAGATATTTTCACCAACCAGAAAGAGCTGGGCCCATTGCCAAAGGAGGCCGTGCTCCCTGCGATCACAACACTGCTGTCGCGCAAGTCCTCTGCCACCGAATGACCAAAATCGTCTCGGTTGCCACCCTCCGTACGACGCCATAAACGCCTGCCGCGATCATCAAGTTTCATCACCCAAACACTGTTGCGCCCGGGGCCGTATGATCGTGTAGTGGCTGCAATTACAAAATTGTCATCCCAGGTCTGTATCAGGCTGTTGCCTACATCGTTGCGTTGGCCTCCGTATACACCCTCCCATACCTGGTTGCCGGCGCTGTCAAGCTTTACCAACCATACATCCTGACGACCACGCCTGTTCTTCGAAGTGGTGTAACCCGCAAAAGCATAACCCCCATCACGGGTCTGTATGATAGAATGCGCCACATCATCCCCCTTGTCTCCATACGTCTTGTCCCATTCCAACTGACCCTCCGCATCCAGCTTGATCACCCAGGCGTCCTTACCCCCACGCCCCTTGCTCTCTGTCATGCCGCAGATAATAAAACCTCCATCCGTGGTGCGCTTGACATCATAGCCAATGTCATCGTTCGGTCCACCAAAAGTTTGAGACCATACAATGTCAGGAGCCTGCGCAAACACCCCCATGGCAAAACATACAGTCACTGCTGCCAAAAGTAAAATTCCTCTCTTCATACGCTTTCTATTTGTGATGTTAGGTTGGTGGTTTATGTCACGGTGCCACCATTCAACAATAGGGTAACAAACATACAATTTTTTTTCGATAAATGTATCGTCTTCTGTTGGAAAAAAAGCACATCTATTTGTCAGAACCTGGCGTCCAGTCCAAAGTGCAGTCGGCCGGTTCTGAAGTCCAGCGGGTTGTTGAGTTGTACACCCCAGGCGTAACTCACCTGCAAAATTCCGGCTGGAGACGGCAAGCTCAGTCCTGCACCAAACCCATAGGGTGTATCAGAGAGGTAAGAGTGTGCAAGGTGTTTCTCGTACCATGCCATGTCGAAGAAGAGCTTGAAGTGGGCAGTCTGCTCAAAGCGGTATCTCAGCTCCAATGACCCGGCGGCGTATGATGAAGCATTGATGCTTTGCTCATCGAATCCTCTGATGGTGTTGATGCCTCCGATCAGGAAGAGGCTGTTTTCCTGGTTTTGTAAACCATAGGTGGTGGCAGCTTTCAGGGCGGGTCTGATGACCCACCGTGGACCCATTGGGATGAAAAACTCTGTCTCCAGTGCACCCTCTACATGGCGCCCTGATGTTTCAATGCCCTCAAAGAGGGCTTCAGGGATGTCACTCCCTTTGATCAGCTCTTTTCGTCCGGCTGCAATTTCACCGGTCATACGGATCCCTTTGCCGGGGTTGGTGATCAGGTCCACCTGCTGGTGACGGTACTCAATGCCGAACAACGAGGTCTGATAGTCGGTCATGGCAGGCAGGGTAACAGCCTGTGTGTAAATGCTTCGGTCAAGAACAGTGCTTGCTGTTCGCTGCACCCAGGTGGTGAAAAGCGTGCCCGGGCCGGTGCTCACCACTACTCCCGCTCGCTGGTTTAAGGTGTAGTAAAGCTCGCCCTTCCGGAATAGCTTGAACCGCCCCATCACACCAAAAGGGAGAAACGACAGGTAAGGCTGCCGGTATAACAAAGTGAGCTGCTGATCACCCTGAACCCCCGTCCACTCCATCGACATCTCCTCCGCGCGCCCCACGGTATTTAGCAAACGAAGAGTTACATCACCCGAAAAGATAAGGTTTTGCTCCCCCTGTGGGCCCTCCGGCCCCGGCCCAAAACCAATCACCCCGTTGAAACTGCTTGCGTTCTCACGATCCAGATGCAGGATCACACGCGCCTTGCCCGCCTCCGTAAGCACCATAGAATACGACGCCCGACGCACCATAAACGGGTGTAGGCTTAAAGTCTGATCCAACCCGATCAATGCCGTGTTGTCATATAACTGCCCCTCCCTGATGCGTAACATGCGCTGCAATACCCTGTTCTCAATACGCAAGTCACCACGCACCTCCAATGTGTCCCATACATACCGCCTGCCCATCTCAGCCGTGACCAGCGTAACAAGGGTGTCATGGTAAGTGTACATGCTGTCTGTGGTTGCCCTGGCCAAAGGATAGCCAGACCGGTTTAGTTCAGACACATACTGCGTTAACGTCATGTCAGGCAACACCGGAGCACCAT
>SKPS01000154.1 GCA_007119395.1 Lentimicrobiaceae bacterium | reverse complement strand
GCATGATCCTGGGTCGAAAAAATGTTGCAACTGGCCCAACGTACGTCGGCTCCCAGATCCACCAAAGTCTCTATCAAGACAGCCGTCTGTATCGTCATGTGCAATGAACCCATCACACGAACACCCTGCAATGGTTTGCTCTCTTTGTAACGATCCCTGATGGCCATCAAACCCGGCATCTCCTTCTCTGCTACCTCAATCTCTTTACGACCCCAGTCGGCTAAATTGATATCCGCAATCTTGTAATCACTGATCATCTCCTTTGTCTTCATATCTGTTGATTATTTGTTGTTATTGTTTATGATACCGCTTGCTCAACAGGCTTTACAGATCTCCAGATCATCTCCCGTTGTGGCAATCGATAATATGTTTTCTCCTCTTCCGAAAATGTGTTCAGAAAATCCTCATCATCCACTTCAAACCCTGCGCTGCGCAAGCGATCCGGGTAGTCAGTTCCGTGGAAACGGACATGGTCGTACTGCCCGAAAAACTTCTCCCTGTCAGCTTCCGTGGTAATCGAAGGATCTTCAAAGGTGTAGTTGTTTTCCCATTGAATAGGTACCTGCATGATGGCCCAACCACCGGGTTTGATCACCCGGAAGATCTCCTTCATCGCTACCTTGTCATCGTCAACATGTTCCAATACATGATTGCAAAACACCACATCGAAGGTGTTGTCAGGGAAAGGGATGTCCTGAATGTCCATCTTTACATCTGCCAGCGGAGACACAAGATCAGCAGTGGTGTAGGTAAGGTTTGGCATGGCCCTGAAACGTTTCAGAAACGACTGTTCGGGCGCCACATGCAGCACGTTGTATCGGGTGGTGAAAAAGGTTGTTCTGTTTTTCAGATAAAGCCACAGCAAACGATGCCTTTCCAGCGACATGCAGGAGGGGCACAATCGGTTGTCGGCTCCTTTGTTGCCATAAGGGAGTAGCTTCCTGAATCTGTTTTCACAAACAGGGCACTGGTAACGGGATCCTTTGTAAAAAGGTTTCACGATAACACCAAACAACCCGCTCATCCTGATCAGCCAGGGTCGTGGAACATTCCGCACAAGAAAACGCATCAGTTTACGCATCATAACAGTGCACAGTTATCACGGTTGTTGTTCGTTGTTTGTTGTTTCGTCCTTAACACTATCTGCTGGTGAATCTACAGGCCTACCCCGCTTCGAAAGCATCATCATCACACCACCTGCTATTATAAAAGGAACACTCAAAAGCTGCCCCATGTTCAATGCCATGTCGGCTTCAAAGAGCACCTGTGGTTCTTTCACAAACTCAATAAGGAACCTCATCGTGAAAAGCAGCACCAGGAAGAGTCCGAAGAGGAATCCGGTGGGTTGTCTTTTTTTGCCGTGATATAATTTCCAGAGTAGCAGCGTTATAAAGAGATAGGCGAGTGCTTCATAGATCTGAGTCGGGTGGTGGGGTTCAAAGCGGTGTGCCGCAACATACGATTGTCTGAACTCAAATCCCCACGGTAATGTGGTGGCTTTGCCATATATTTCTGAATTGGCCAGGTTTCCAAACCTAACCATGGCACCTGCAACAGGGATCACTACGGCGAGTTTATCGAGCATTCCCACATAGTGGTATTTGTATTTTCTGGTGAAGAGGTAAAGGGCCAGCAATATACCTACGGCGGCGCCGTGTGAGGCAAGACCTCCCTCCCATATATAGAGTATTCTGATGGGCTCAGCCAAGTAAATAGACGGTTCGTAAAACAAGCAATGACCTAATCTGGCGCCCACCACGGTGCCAATGCCAATGTACAGGGTTAAGTCTTCCAGGTGTTTAATTGGCACACCTTCACGCTTAAAGATCCTCATCATCAGCAAGTAGGCAATGACGAAGCCTGAGGCAAAGAGAAGTCCGTACCAACGCACGGGGATGGCAGTGCCGGGAAACACTTCAGGGGAGACGTCCCACACGATTTGCAGAATAGTCATTCAGTTGACGTTTTAAAAGAGTGCAAAGGTAGTGATAATTCCTCAGGGAGTTGAATGGGGTGGGTCACCACCAATCTGCCCTGCTTCTGAGAGGCGCAGGAAAGCCTTTTCGGCTGCCCGTTGCTCCGCTCCTTTGATAGAGTAATCAATTGCTTCGGCGATTACTTTTTCATTCAAAACCAGTTCGATTCGATATTGCCTCTGCTGCCTTTTTAGGGTGATCTCTTCGGCCAAACGAAATTCGAGGAGGTGTTTGTGGTGTTGCGCCCATTCAAGCATACGGCTTTTGTAGTTCACCTCTGTATCAATCACATCGGTTATATCCATGTGTATTTCAAGGAGGTAACGCACCACACGTTGTTGGGTAAACCGAAACCCTTTGTCGATATAGATGGCGCCGATGAGTGCTTCCATGGCATCACCCATCAGGGTTGAAGAGGGGTGTTTCGTGAGGTCAGGACTGGTCAGCAGGTGTTTGTGTATTCCGATTTTCCATCCCAGCTTATTGAGGGTAGCCCGGCTCACAATTTTCGAGCGGGTTTCGGTCAGGAACCCCTCTTCGCGGAAAGGGTATTTCTGGAAGAGGTAATCGGCCACGATGGTTCCGAGCACAGCATCGCCGAGGAACTCAAGCCTTTCGTTAGAATCTTTCACTCCCGCTTTGATGGTGGCAGCGATCGATCGGTGCCTCATGGCCTGTTTATACAAAAAAATATTTCCGGGCGTAAACCCGAAAATATTTTTTACAAAAGCTATCAGCGCCTCGTCTTCGCTGCGCTGTTGCTTTTTACGCCGCTGAAAGAGAGGTATTTTCAAGCGATTACTTTACATGTTTTTTGAAGATGATGGCTGCATTGTGGCCACCAAATCCAAAGGTATTGCTAATGGCTGCATTCACGGTTCTTGGAACAGCTTTGTTACCAAAGGTGAAGTTTAGCTTGTTGTCGATTTCGGGATCAGGGGTTGTGAAGTTGATTGTGGGTGGCACCATATCGTGTTGCACAGCCAGTATGGTAGCAATGGCTTCGGCAGCGCCGGCAGCGCCCAACAGGTGACCTGTCATCGACTTGGTTGAATTGATGTTTATGTTGTATGCATGCTCTTTGAAGAGTGATACAATGGCTTTTGGTTCAGCAATATCACCAAGAGGTGTAGAGGTGCCATGGGTATTAATGTGGTCGATCTCTTCGATAGGCAAAGAGGCATCTTCCAGGGCGTTTTTCATACACATCATGGCGCCATAGCCTTCGGGGTGTGGAGAGGTGATATGGTGTGCATCGGCAGACATTCCTGCACCGCCAAGCTCACAGATGATATTGGCACCTCTGGCCAGTGCGTATTCACGCTCTTCCAGTATCAGGGCTCCTGCACCTTCACCCAGCACAAATCCATCGCGGTTAACGTCAAACGGACGTGATGCCGTTAACGGATCATCGTTACGTGTTGACAGGGCATGGAGTGCATTAAAACCACCTACACCCGGCTCATTGATGGGTGCTTCGGATCCACCTGTAACGATTACATCGGCTTTCCCAAGACGGATGTAGTTAAAGGCATCAATGATGGAGTTGGCCGCAGATGCACAGGCCGAGGTCGTGGTAAAGTTGGGGCCACGGAACCCGTATTTGATCGAGATATGCCCTGCGGCAATGTCTGCAATCATCTTGGGGATGAAGAATGGGCTGAACCTCGGGGTGCCATCACCCCTCGAAAAATCACGCACTTCCTCGTAGAAAGTATGCAGACCACCAATCCCTGATGCCCAAATTACACCCACCCGGTCAGGATCAAACCCCGACTCAAGCAGACCAGCCTGCTGTAACGCCTCCTCAGCCGTTACCATGGCATACTGTGTATACAAATCAATCTTTCGAACCTCTTTGCGCTCAAAGTGATCCTTTGGATCGAAATTCTTTATCTCACACGCAAAACGTGTCTTAAATTTTTCTGCATCGAAATGCGTAATCATGCCGGCGCCACTAACCCCATTGAGCAACCCCTCCCAGTAAGCCTGAGTGGTATTGCCCAAAGGAGTCAATGAACCTAAGCCGGTGACTACTACCCGCTTCAGTTCCATGAAGATAATTGTTAATTATTTCAGGTTGTTTTCAATGTAAGAGATCGCCTCCCCTACACTACCGATCTTTTCCGCCTGATCATCAGGAATAGCAATGCTGAATTCCTTCTCAAACTCCATGATCAGCTCAACAGTATCCAGCGAATCCGCACCCAGATCATTGGTGAAACTCGCTTCCGGTGTTACTTCGTTCTCATCAACACCAAGCTTGTCGACGATTATCGCCTTAACTCTTGTTGCAATGTCAGACATAATTTTCTAGTTTTTTGGTTAAACAGGGTGCAAAGTAACTAATTTATCCCCAACCATGCAAATAAAAAAAATCAGGGTGACTCCGCAACCTGAACCTGCCTACCGAAAACATACGTGTACCACCGCTTTGCACGAGTTGTTTTTTTCTTACTTTTGCGATTCAATTCCCAGTTGATATGATACGTTTAGCCATCCTGGCGTCGGGTAGTGGTACCAATGCTGAAAACATGATTAGGTATTTTGCTGGTCATGCATTGATTTCGGTTGGGCTGGTCATTTCTAATAACCCTGATGCCAAAGTGCTTGAGAAAGCTCTCCGTCACCAGGTCCCAACAATGGTACTTGCTGGCAAGCACTGGCGTGAACCACAAGAGATCATCCAGGTGCTCCAGGAAAAACATATCGACTATCTGATCCTGGCAGGCTTTCTTCTGAAAATACACCCTGATATCATCCAGGCCTGGCCAAACAAGATCCTGAATATCCACCCGGCTTTGCTTCCGAAATATGGTGGTAAAGGGATGTATGGTGCCCATGTGCACAATGCAGTACTCGAAAACAAAGAGGAGGTGTCAGGCATCACCATTCACCTGGTCAATGAACAGTACGATGAAGGACGAATTCTTTTTCAGGAGACATGCCCCGTGCTTCCCGATGATACCACTGAGAGTCTGGCCAAAAGGATTCACGAACTGGAGTATCGCTTTTACCCCAAGGTAACTGAACAGTACATTTTCCCCGATCCGGTCAACACAGCCGACCAGTAACAGCAGAGAGGATCTGCCGGATAACGCTGTCCCAACCCATCAGGTTGTTGCAAAACCTTTATCTGAGTTGTTTTTACAACCCCCACAATAGCAGAAAGATCAACACGGCTGCGCCCACCAGTGTTGCCTTAAACCAACCCGATTCCCGGGTTCGCGAAGTGCTCACGTCGTGAATATGATCGATTACCCGGAGGCGGTTGCCCTGGATCAGAAACATAAAGCGCAACTCCATATAGGAGTTCACCGGTTCCCCGTCCAGTGTGGCCGGCTCAAAGGGCGGTAACGACCTGAAAGCACGCTCCAGCTCATACTCAACCCATGACCCACCACTGGTCATATGGATCACCTCTCCCTTCCTGTTGATCGTTAACCGCACATCAGCGACCAGCTCCTCATGCAACGCAAAAGGGTTGTCAACCCGCGACAAACGGAAGTTGTCTTCAAGATGCTTGTACAGGGAATCAAGCCCCCCGGGAAATACCGCAGGGCTGTATCCATTGTCTGTGGTGTCAGACTCAACTTGCAGTGTGCCTGCCTGAACACCTATAAATGTCAGCGGCAACAACCAAACAACAAGAAGTATCCGGAGATTCATGCCACGAAGATAATCAATCCGTTTGAGATAATGAAGTATGATCACCACATTTGTTAACGGCCTATATCATATTTATTAAAAGACAACACAGCCTCTGATGGTTTCCGTATCTTTTCCCGTATATGGTAGTCATCGGGTGGATAGCCCATGGCAATCAACATACTGATTCTCTTTTTGCGAGGAATTGCCAATAGCTTTTTCACCTTTTTCTCATTGAACCACCCCAGCATACAGGTTCCCACACCCTGCTCAGCAGCCATCAGACAGAAGTGCGCAGCCGCAATGCCATGATCACACCATTGAAAGTCTCTGTCTTTGATGGCACCACCCAACCGGGTGATTGTTTTGGTTTTTTCTATGACAAACGCCACGATCACCGGTGCCTGCGGAACAAACTTATTAAAAGGGACCAACTTGTCGAAAGTGGCATGTGCCACCTGCTTTGTCAGCTCCGGCTCATTGACCACTATAAACGACCAGGGTTGCGCATTGCTTGCCGACGGTGACAACCGTGCCGCCTCAATACAAGCACGAACAATCTCTTCAGAGACAGGTCGATCATCGAACCGTCTGACACTCTGTCGCTCCCGAATCAGGTCTGCAAATGATTTCATGGTCTTGTTGTTGTTTTTCCATAAAAAAAGGAGAGTGAATTACTGCACTCCCCTTTTGCCTTCATTTAAACATGATGGTAAGATAATCAGAACCAAAGAATACTGTTATCGGTAACATTGGCGGCCTTTTCCAAGGCACGATCGAAGTTTTGCTGCATCAGCTGACGATAGAGTTGCCTTTCGCTGTTGATAGCACTGGTGAAGTCATCGGTTTCATCGGCCCTTGTTCTTTCGTCTACAACCATTACAAAAGCAGACTGAACGCCTCTGATGGGTTGGCTTAACTGCCCTTTGGGTAACCCGAAAGCGGAACCAATCACTTTCCCTTCAGGGCCATAATTGATCAGTGTTGACATGCTGAACGACACGGCAGCAGTATCTACTGTAAGGCCTGTTGTTGAGGCAATCTGGTTGATATCACGGGCGTTGGCGGCTTCAAACTCGGCAGCAGCCATTTCAAACTTCTTCTGGTTGATGACCAATGGCTCTATGTGTCTCTTCAGCTCTTCGTCAAATGGCCAGATCCCTTTGTCACGACGTGATTTGAGAATGATCACCACATATTGAAAACGGTCAGGGAATTCGAACATTCTGACACTCTGACCCGGTTTGTTCTCTTTGTTGAAAGCCCACCGTACAATCTCCCTTCCATCCGTCATGGTCTGAACAGCATACATATCTTTCGTGAGAGTAGCTTCTGATCCTGCCACCCCTTTCTGCTCGAGCATCTCTTCAAAGGTATCGATGGAAGTCACATTATTGTTGAACCGGCTGGCTCTGCCAAATTCTGCGGCAATGGTTTCACGTGATGGTTCAAGCTCTCTGGTGAGGAGCGCCACACGCACCTGCCGTGAGAAGTTCTTTTTGCCGGTCACCCTGATCACGTGAAATCCGAACTGTGATTCTGCTACGGTAAACTCTCCTACCTCTGTGTTCAGCACTGCCTGTGAAAATTCAGGCACCATCATATGCTCCGAGAACCAGTTCAGGTCACCCATGTTCATCCGTGATCCTACGTCATCAGAGAGCGAGGATCCGGCAAGCATTTCAAACATGGCGGGGTTGGCTTGCAGTTCCCCCAACAGGCTGTCGGCCAAGAACTCGGCTTCAGTACGTGAACGGGTGATGTTCTCGTCGGCATTCATAGCACCTCTGAAAGCGAGGAGAATATGACTTGCCCTCAGGGAATCAGGACGGTTTTCAGCTTCCAGCAGCATGGCACCTTTGTATTTGTTTTGATCTACAAAAGGCCCATATACAGTGCCGGGCTCAGCATTGAACAACATGGAATCAACCATCAAGGGCAACTCCCCCTTTTTAAACCACGAGCTGTCGAACGGATCGTGTGAATTGATGTTGAGGAATACCTCGGGATCATCGGTCTGTTGCAGTTGCTCAAAGAGCTCAACAAACCGTTCTTCGATTCTGTTTACATCTTCAGGGGTTGGTCTTGCTTCAAAGATCACAAAGTTGATGGTGGCCTCTGCCTCACGGTCAAACTGTTTTTTATTCTCTTCGTAGTATTTCCGGAAGTCTTCCTCTGAGAGCTGCACTTCGTCGTCAGGGATAGAGGCATATCTTTTGGCCACAAAGCGGAACGATGCCTGGTCACGGCTGTGATGGTAGGCAAGCTTTGCCAAAGGGGTTGGATAGTAGAAGGTTTTATTGACCAGATTCTGGTATTTGGTGGAGAGTCTTTCGCGCTTAATCTCTTCCAGGAACAAGTGCCACTGCAGTTGCTGGATAAAGTCCATTTGGTGCTGGTTTTCGAGCACGTTGCGCACCTGTGCCGGATCAAACCGACCCGTTTCATCACTAAACACGCGTCGTATTTCAGGGTGAGGATCGCTGCCCATGAGCATGTCTCTGAACTCTGCCAGACTCACTGCCGGCACGGTAGAATACTCGAGATCGAGTGCCAGTCCAAGTCCTTCAGCATGCTTCATATAGATCATCTCACGCACTTTCTGGTTAAAGCGCTGTTGCCGCAATTGAAACATTTCAATACCGGCCGGTGAATAGTCAGGGTTCTGATCTTTCTGTAATTCGATCTGCTGCTGCACTTCAAAGTCAAGCTGCCTGAAGTCTAAATCATCACCAAAGACCGTAGCCAAAGGCTCAATGCGCTGACTGCGGCCACCACCGCCTCCGGAACCCATCAGGAAGTCACTCAACACAAACAACACGAGTGCTCCGCCAATCACGATGAGCAATAGCGTAGAACGCTTTCGGATAGAACCAATTACTGCCATAGAAACATATGTTTAAGAAAATTGAGGTGCAAAAATACACAACATTATGAAATAACAAAGCGAAACCATGCTACAAATCAGAAAGAAATCATTCCAAGACCTTCATTCTTACTTTGATCAGGCGTGTTTCACTGGCGTCAATCACGGTGAACAGAAAAGGTGAGATTCTGATTTCATCCCCTTCAGCGGGGATGTGTTCATGGTGATGCAGGATAAAGCCGGCAAGGGTATTGTACTCCTCTGATTCCACAATGCCCAGATCGTATTTTTCATTCAGGTAGTCGATCTCCAACCTGGCCTCGAATACATACTCGTCAGGGGCCATCTGCTTTTCGAACAACTCTGAGGTATCAAACTCATCTTCAATCTCCCCGAAAATCTCTTCAATCACATCTTCCAGGGTGATGATGCCCGCAGTACCTCCGAATTCATCCACCACCACGCCAATGCTTTTACGCTCCTTGATAAACCGCTCCATCATTTTGTTGGCTTGCATCGATTCAGGTACAATGATCACCGGTCGCAATATGTTGCTGATCGAAACGGGGTCTTCAAACAGGTCGTAGGCATGGGTATAGCCTATGATGTTGTCTATATGATCTTTGTACACAAGCACTTTTGAGTGCCCTGATTCGAGGAAGGTTCTGTTCAGCAACGGGATCGGGTCGTTGAGTTCGATGGCCACAATTTCCGTTCTTGGCACGAGACAGTCGCGCAATTTCACGGTTCTGAAATCCATGGCGTTCTGTATCATCTGGATTTCATCCTCGTAAGCCGGTTCGTCTTCGTTGTCTTGAGAGAACTCCATCAGGTAGTTGTCGAGATCCAGGGTGCTGAAAGCGTACTTTTCATCCTGAATGGCAATGCCGGTAAAATATTTCATCAGGGCTCCCGAGAGGGCCACAAAGAGTCGGGCAAAAGGGTAAAAGAGGTAATGAAAGATGATAACTGGAACGGCGAACAGGTTGAGTACACCATTGGGGTTGATACGAAAGAGCACCTTGGGGATAAACTCAGCGGTAACAAGGATCACCAAGGTGGCAGCCAGTGTTTGCATAATCATCAGGAGGCTGTCAGACTGCAAGGTGGCGGGAAACAGTTGGTGAAGCCAGGGGGTGAGGAAGGCCGCTGCAGCAATGCCATAAATAACCAGGGCTATATTGTTTCCGATCAGTAAGGTGGCGATGAGGGTTGATGGACGATGCAGAAACCGTCCGAAGATCTTCCCGCTGATGGTTCCTTTCTGGTTTTGCATCTCAATTTTTAGTTTGTTACTGCTGAAAAAGGCGATCTCCATCCCTGAAAAGAAGGCTGAGAGTAGTATGGTTAGCAGCAATATGATGTGATGATCCATCGTAATGGTTTATTACCAAACAAAGTTATGCAATTTTTTACTCTTCGTCATGTTCTCTGATAATCAAGGTTGATTCTCTGACGCTTCTGATACGCCATCGTTTAAAACGTTCATCGGCTTCCATCCCGTTTTCACCATAAATCACTTCATTTTCATGTGTTACAATCTTCACTGCGGCATCGGTATGGATGAGTTGCTTGGGTCGGTCCCAGGTGAGGGCTTCCGTAAAGAGGGTGTCACCCACTTCATTCACCACCCTTACATCGTATCTGGCTTCCACGGTTCTTTTGGCGGGGTATTCTGCAGCATACCCTGCCACAATACTCGATTGTTCATGCATGGCAGAGTCATAGAAGATGGCTTTGATACCATCCGGCATCAGTGTGAACGTTTCACCCTCCTGCTGGTATTTCTCAAGTTTAGGGGCAAACATATACACCTTCTGTTCTCCGTGATCACTGTACCGAATGGTGACATCCTCTGCCCACTCAATGGGCAGGTCTTTGTGCCGGGTTGCTGCTTTCACGTCATCAGGATGGTTTGTGCAAGAAAACAGCACCACCATGCCTGTACACATGATGGTGCCGATTGCTTTCAGCATCCTGGCTGAAGAGAAGGGTTCTGAATCCATTGACTACTGATCTGAAGCCCTTACCGTAACCGTTTCATTGATCCAGCACGGTGCAGTAAAGGTTTGTCCAAGTGTTCTGTTGTTGAAGAAGATATCTCTCGTTAACGGGAACCGGCTCCGCGCCTGCTGGATCCCTTCAGTAGCTCTGTTTTGCACTGATTGGTTAGTTGAGAGGTTTCTGGCTCTTTGGAATCTGTCGAATGCAGCCCAGGCACCCGAATGTTGTGCATCGAACGAAGAGCCACATGTTTCTCTCCCTTGCAGATAAATGTTGCCCAGCATCAAATTGGCTTCTGCATCGTCGGGTTTTACGCCCAGTGCACGCATGGCAGAAGCCCTTGCATTCTGATACTGCCTTTGCAGGAGGTATATCTCAGCCTTCTTCATGTGTGCCTCGTAACGGTCATCAATCTGATCCTCTTTGAACCCTTTCAAAGCCTTTTTAAAGGCTGTCAGTGCCTCTTCGTAATTCCCTTCGCTGGAGAACAGGTTACCTTGAAACATCAGCAGTCTGGGAGTGGGATCCAAACGGTTCAACTGGTTCAGGGTGCGCCTGAAAACTGGTTGCTGATAACACTGGTTGTACGCCATCAAACCCATGATCCTCCTGCACAATTCCACATTGGTGCTGTCGGCAAGAAACTGAGGCATAAACACATCCTGCATCACATTGCAATCAAGGTAGTCAAGCATAAGCTGCTCGATACGCTCAATGGACTCCCTGTACTCAGGGCTGGAGGCGTTGTTCAGCGAAATGTTGTGGCGGGCAATACCATCCACCTCTATGTAAACATTGATGAGTTCACTCAATGGAATACCACCCTCTTCGTAATAACGCACAGCATATTGCATATAGAACACCATCAGGTGGTTCGGGGTATTCAGCTTTTTCAACTCCGCCACCCGCTTGAGCACTTCATACACCTCCTTGGTATTTTCAGGCATATGCTGTACCATGGCAACGGCTTTAAGACCCAACACAACGGCTTCGTTGCCGAAGTACTTAATGCGTTCATCGAAGATCATCAGCAGGGTGTCAATGGCAGGTTGACGCTCATTATGAGGCAACAAAGAGATTCTGTGCTCATAGATCCTTGCGCCGTTGATAAAGGTGTTTAGCCGAAACCCGGGGCAACTGGTAAACACGTAGGTCCAGTAAGGCAACAAATCCTGAAAATAGAACATGTCACCCGAATTTTCCCAATCGCGAAACGATTGGCGATAGAGGTAATAGCTCATCACGCACTGTGCACTGTCTTCACCGTAGGTTGGAATCTTATCGGGAGTATCCGGAGCATGCAACTCATTGATGTCTCCGTTCATCTCAACACCTGTTGGGAGTTGAGCGGTGACCCCAGCCTGTTCTGTCGTATGGTCTGGGGTTCGGTCTGTTACGGCCGTAGTGGTTGAACATGACGCAAAAATTGCTGTGCTCAGAGCCACTTGTAAAAAGATTGTCAGAAAGCCTGCTTTCATGATTCGTGTGTTTTATTGTGTGTTTATAAATATTCTCTTCTTTGGAACCAACGCTCCTGATTCATTGTGATATTAAACCAAATGCGTGCGAATTGTTCACGGATAAGGCCATCGGCTGTGGTTCCTCTCTGACCAAGTTCGAATCCGGTGCTAATCATGGAGATGCTGTAGGCACGGTTGAATACCGGTATACCTACCCCAAAGCTTATGCCAAACTCATTAAGTTGGTTGTTGTGGATCTGCAGATAGGTTTGATGGTACCTGAGGCCACCACGCAGGAACAGGTTGCCAACCTTGTATTGCCCTCCCACAGCAGCCTGAAAGCTGTGCGACAAGGAGTCCTTGACACCGAATGCTTCATAGTTCGACCAATCCTGCAATGAGAGGTCGAGACCAACCAGCCACCTGTCGCCCCTTTGTAAAGAGAAGCCTGTAGCCAGGTGCAAAGGGATCTTCACATTGCCCCTTTCACCACGCTGATAATTTACAGTGTCTTTAGGAATCATAATGCCGGCACCACTGTACCGAAAGGTTTGAACCAACAGGTCTTCCCTGAGCCCAAGTGCTGCCGGAAGCGCCACCGAAAGCCCGGCCACCGCATAGAGATCACGCTCCCTGTCAATGAAATACCTGTAATGAACACCCGCATCAAATGATACATCACTGAACAAACGGGACCGCTCAGAGTAGATGTTTAAGAAGTTGATCGAATCAAAGGTGACCGTTTGACGGTATACCAAGGCCCCAAAATTGTAGTTGAGATTCATTCCTACCGAGAGATCATCAGTAATGTTGTATGCCATACCGGCAAACACACGGTTCAACCCTCCCTCCCCTTCAAAAATGGTGTTGTAACCGCCAAAATCGGGATGAGCCGAAGGGTCAGAAATGGCGTAACCCACCGAAGAGTAAGGCACCAAACCAAAGGCACCACTCAGCCTGTCGTTAAGAGGCACACCAAATGTCAGAGATGTAAGATTGAAATGGCCATCGTCTCTGCTTTGCTCACCCGATTGCATTCTTACCATGCTCCCGCCTAACCCTGCATCAAAAACGAAATGGTGTTTGTTGAACGCTGTATATGATGCAGGATTGGAAGGGTTCACCAGAAAGTTGGACCGGATGCCATACTTCAAACCTCCCATGGCACCATTCGTTCCATTCACCATCTGGTACAGGTCACCGATGCCAAACCTGGAATAGGGTGAACCGTAGGTTGATTGCCCCTTAAGGGGCAGTGTCAGTACGATCATCAGAACCAGCAGAAAACCAAATCTCTGTGTTATTTTCATTAAAATCGAGTATTTCATTCAATCCTTGAGCAACAATATTTGGGGCTGCAAAGATGCTATATTTTAACCTTTTATCAAAATAATTCATGTCACCACCCCCGATAACAATTCTGAGTGTTGGGTGTTCTTTGCGGTATGTTTCAATGATAGAGTGCATGGCAGCAACAGCAACATTCACGATTCCGCTGAGCAAAGCCTGCTCTGTGGTGTTACCGGTAAGAGGCACTTCAACGTCAGGTTCCGGTACTACCAACGGAAGTTTTGCTGTAAAAGTATGCAAGGCTTTGGCTTTCATCTGAATGCCTGGTGCAATTATACCTCCCTGATATACACCGTCAACCACCAGTTCATACTTAATGCAGGTTCCCGCTTCGATCACCAGCACCGGTTCTCCCGGAAACAGACTTGCACCACCCACCGCTGCCGCCAACCTGTCGAATCCCAGGGTGTGTGGCGTAGCGTAACCATTCACAATGGGCAACGGCGTGTGATGGCCAAAGCGCAACACCCTGCAATGCGCTAACAAGGTGGGCATAAACAACAGCTCACGGTTTACCACAGCACTCACCACCGCCATGTCGGGAATGCCGTACCGGGAAAACCATTTTAACAAACAGCTCCCGTCAGCCATGCCATCATACAGCTCAGTGCCAATCAGCTCCTTGGCGTCGAAGAAATGAAACTTCTGACGAGTATTCCCTATGTCAGCAACCATTTTGAGCATCACGCATCTTTTAAATATCCGGGAGTTCACCATCAACAAAACAAAACTAACCCGGGGCCTTTCTTCACGTGCAAAGATAACGAACAAAACACTCACAGGCACAAAATACCCTCCCCAGTTTGAGATGAGTGGGGCTCTTCATACTTTTCGAAAAAAAAATTTGGCAGTTGCGTTAAAAGGTTGTTATTTTGCACTCACAAAAGTGGGGTACCATAGCTCAGTTGGTAGAGCAACGGACTGAAAATCCGTGTGTCCCTGGTTCGATTCCGGGTGGTACCACTGCCGAATAGAAGAGTCAGTACGAAAGAGGAAACATGTCATGTGTTTCCTCTTTCACTTTTTTTGGGCCCTATGTGCTTCACCAAACTTCAGACCTGAGCTAAGCAGCTTTCTCGTTTACCTGCAACGAATATAACGGTGAGCTTCTTTTCTTTTATCTTTGTGGTTCGGCTTACACATCAAAACAAAAAAAACACCCGGGGTGATGAGAGACAGCAAAAGAGATCATGATGGTTACCTTCCGGAATCTGTTAAGAGCGAGGTAGAGAAGGTTGTGGAGGTGGCGGGCTACCTATGGCAGAAGGGTTGGGCGGAGCGCAATGCAGGGAATATTTCGCTCAGAATCAACAGTTTGGTGCCAGATGACTTTCAGTTCACAGAGAGGGGTAACGTTGTACCCTGTGCCACTCTTCCGGCTGAAGCAGCCGGGTTCATACTCTTTGTAACCGGTGCCGGTGCCCGTTTGCGCGACCTTATCCACCGCAAAGAAGAGGTGTCTTGTATTCTCCGTATCAACAACGAAGCCAACGGCTATGTGCTGTTATGGGGTGGGAATGCCGAAGACTTCCGGCCCACCACTGAACTGATATCCCATGTGCAGATACAACTGTTTCTGCAGCAACACAAGCCCGACCACCATGCCGTGCTGCATACCCATTGTACCGAGCTGATATTACTAAGCCATCACCCTTTGTTTAATGATGAAGAGGCGTTCAATCATGCGCTGTGGAAACTGTGCCCCGAAATACGGGTGTTTGTTCCTTTGGGTATCAGTTGTACTCCCTATGCTGTGTCGGGGTCTGATACCCTGGCAAAGCTCAGCATGGAAGGGTTGCAAAACAGAGACATCATTTTGTGGGAGAAGCATGGTGTGTTGGCTACCGGTAAAGACATTACCGAAGCATTTGATTTTCTGGATGTGGCCAACAAAGGTGCCGAAATGTTACTGAAGGCTTGGGCTGCGGGCTTTGAACCAGCCGGGATGAATGCACAGCAGATGGCTGAGCTGGAGCGGCTGTTCCTATCCTGAACAGCTTGAGTTGTATGGACTCCGAAGAGGGCTACGCATTGGTTCGTATTAAAAACAGATCACACTTTCGGAATCCCGACAGGGCAAAAACACTCGATGTTAGACAGAAAGGAGTGGTCAGGTAGAAGAGGGTTCCATCGGGTCCCTTGACTGTTGATTGTTTCTTAGGTAGTCTATCGACAGATCATTAAACAGTGCCGCTTTCTCAATATTCACCACATGGCCACATTTCTCAACCACTGCCAGCGACTGGTTGGCAAACTTGTTCACCCGTTGTTTGATGGGCTCCAGGAAGAGATGATCGTGTTCACCCATCACATACAGTATCGGAATACCCGGGTCGTTCTCTTCCATCTTTCGCAATTTGGCAGTCATGCGGTGTGTGAGTTTAAACCAACGAATGAACTCCTGCTTGGCAAGCTTTTGGGCCTCACGGATAAAAACATTTCGAGATTCGCCTGCCTGGTCCATCGGCATAATAATAAAGGCGAAGAGTCTGTATAGCCACATGGGAGGCATCACATGCCTGAACATCCTGCCCAGGCGAACAAGAAAGCGCGATTTCAGGTTCATCTCTGTGATGGCCCCCACCATGATCATCGACTTCACGTAGGCTGATCTGATCTCAGCAAACTTCCGGATCACGATGGTTCCCAGAGAGACCCCCACGAAATGAGCCTGTTTGATCTCCAGGTGGTCAAGAACTTCTGCCACATCGAGGGCAATTGACTCAAACGAATAATCGAACCGCTTCAGCGTAGGACCATCGGCTGAGTTGCCGTGCCCCCTGAGGTCAATTAACAACAGATTAAAATGGCGTGCGTAAGCCTGTATCTGCTTGTACCATACCGCCGAACTTCCTCCGGCACCGTGGATGAAAACAACCCATTCAGAGGAATCTCTATGTATATATGTTCTGAAATGTAGCATAACCGGCTGCAAAGATAGGGAATTAATGTGCAAATGTGATAATGTGATAATGTGAGGATGTGAGGATGTGGGGATGTGGGGATGTGGGGATGTGAGGATGTGGGGATGTGAGAAACTGGGGTGTCTGATGTTTTACTACATTTACTACCTGAAATCCGAACGTTTTGGGGCTTTGCACTCTGCCCGGATTCAATGCCTTGCATTCGGTGTATCACGTCTAATTAACCATCTAATAATCATTTCTATGGCGAAGAAAAGAAAGGGCAAAGGAAAAGCGGCTCAATTGTTAAGCCCTGAAAACTATATCAGAAAAAAAGCACGCACGTTGCCAATTAGAGAGTGTCTGATCAACTCCTCGTGGGAAGATTCACAAATGGCTAATATATATGTGGTTAGAAATCATGTCAATGGGAATGTTACTGTGGGACTTTTCTTGGTTGATCTGCTGTGCCTGGGTATTAAGGACACTTTCTTTTTGTTCAATACCCCTCCATCGATTTTCCTTGAAGAGCTCCGAAAGGCATAAGGGGATGAAGAGTATATACCGGTGAGTTATGAACTGGCCCATAACATTATTTACTCAGGTTTGGCGTTTGCAGAAGAGTATGGCTTTCGGCCACATAAGGATTATACTTCTGTTACACGGTTTATTCTTGAAGAGGATACAGAATCGATAGAAGAAATAGATATTGAATGTGGAGTGAACGGCTTACCGGCTTATATGACTGGCCTCTATGACAGTGAGGACAAACGAAACCGTATCACTGCCCAGCTGGAACGAACTGCCGGTAAGGGAAACTATATCATTTACGATGTTGATTCGGATGGCGATCCTTATTATGATGAATTTGATGAGGAAGAGGGTGATGATGATGATATATTCGACGAGGAGGATGAATACGATGATGAATCATCCGATGGCCCTGTGTTCCTCCCGGACGATCCTGCATTAATCGAAAAGCTCAGACGGGTCGATGAGCTGACATTCGAGGAGAAATTGTTGCTGCTTCCCGTCAAAGAGACACAATATGAGGAGTTTAGTGATAATGAAGCGTATTTGACTGGTGTGGTAACTCATTCGCTGGTTGAAGATCTGACCAACGGTGATATGGTAAGGCAATACCAACAAGAGTTCGAACAACTCTTGTCTTTTGAAATCAGCGATGATTTCGTTGATCATCATACGTTGGGTTTGAGCCATGCTGATCAGCATCTGACGGAAACATTGGGTACCCTTTTCTCAGAAACAGTGATTCATCTCAATGATCATCCAAGACTTGGTGGAAAGTTTGTGAAAAGATTTGCCAAAGAGAGCAATGGTATTCCGGCAGCTTTTTTTCTGGAATTATTGATGTTGCAGATTAACAGACCAAGAAAATTCATGGATCGTTTACAAGAATATGCAAAGAAGTATCCCGATTACCATTTGATACGAATGATGGCGATTATTGAACAAGTTTTGAATAAGTCGGATGAACAGTCTATTCACGGTTACCCATTCGGCAGGGAGTGTTTCTTTCCGGGTAGAACCAACATCCATACCATTGAGTTTGATTATTTTCTCATGCTTCAGTTTTTATTGGTCAGCAGCGAGAACAACCTTGATAAACTCAAAGGTCTTCATTTGGCTTTAGATGAGTTGAAAACAAAAAACCTCAATACCAACCTCGTGCGAACATTGATCATAGTGACCCAATACGAGTATATTCTGGATCACTACCTGGATCATTAGGAAAGCTCTTCCCCACCAGATCCCCACACTTCACCATTCAACCGTTCACCGTTTACCGTTCACGTAAAACCCTCATTTCCTGTTTTCTGGCACTCTTTGCTACACCCCCGATGAGTGAGCTAGTCTACTAACATTTCCTGAATGATGGCTTTCAACTGCTGTACTTCATCCGGATGCAACTCCCCCAACATCTTTATTATCCTTTGTTTGTCAATGGTTCTGATCTGGTCGATGGCAATCCAGCCATTGAATTTGTCATGCTGAACCAGCATCCGTGTGGGGTAAGGTCTTGTTCCATGTGTTATGGGTGCAATTACCACTGTTTGCAAATGCCTGTTCATCTCATCCGGTGATAGGATGATACAAGGACGTGTCTTTCGTATCTCGCTTCCGATGGTAGGATCCAGGTTCACCAAGACCGACTGATACTGCATAGATATCATACGTCAAAGGTTTCATCATCAAATACATCAGGAATCAGTAACTGGTCATCCCCGGCAGCATGCATCTGCCTGAAAGCATCTTCCCAGTCTTTGCGCGGTTCAGATTTAGGTCGTATGATGATGTACCCCTTTTTAGGGATCAACTCAACCGTGTCCCGAATGTTATAACGCTCGAGAAGCTCTTTGCTCAGTCTGATCCCCCTTGAATTTCCGATTTTAATCACAGAGATGTTCATAACATAAAAATTGTAATTACAAAGTAAATACATTTTTTTTGAAATTGCAAAAAAAAACACTCTATCAGCTTACATTCTATTAAAGGGGCAAAGCACGCCCAGTTTCGACAGCATCACTTTAGAAAAACAGGATGTTCATGATATTTTGATTACCAAATACAGATTACTTAAAACCCGTTCGCCGTTTACCGGCGTTCATGGGGAAAATGGGGGCATTCATGGGGAAATGTTTTATGGCGTATTAAATAGTGTGCATTTTTGCGGTGAGAAAGGATATATTTGCACGACAGCAATTGTATTCAACAAAAGTGATTGTGATGCACAAGATGATTGACCAGGACATACTGCAAGATGAGCGGCTTCGTGGCGCCCGGATCACCGTAAGGCTGAGGTGGATATTCATCCTGATTGTGGGTTTGCTCCTCGCCTTCCAGGGTGTGATGGGGTATGTGGACGTGTCGAGACATGCCCTGTTGTTTTTTATGGGATACCTGATTGCCAACACGTTGCAGTGGTTTGCGGCAAGGAAGGCATACGATCCTGTCTGGATAAGATACGGAGCAGCATTTCTGGATGTGGGGTTTGTAACCTACCATATATATGGTATGGCCTCAGGGTTTGATCCGTTTGCCGCCACGGCATCCGCTACCATGCTCTTTTACCCTCTGTTCATGTTACTGTACACCTTTCGACTTGATCGGAACCTGCTTATATTTCTCATTTTAATCTCAATTGCCGGCCATAACTTCCCCTATTTTCATCTCTTTCTCCAGTCGCCCGAGGTGTTCAACGGCTCCCTCTCACTCACCCCCATGGCGCATGTGTTTAAATCGGTGTATATTGCGTTCATTGGGCTACTCTGCATCTACATGCAGCATTCCGTGTTTGGCTTTTTGGAGAAGCAGTTATCGGTCGTATCAGAGAAGGGGCAGTTGAATGCAGCGGTAAAGCTGGCACAGGAGCGAAATCGGATGGATGAGGAGCTGATTGCACGTGAACGCACCTTAAACAGGGAGCTGGAAGAGCAGATCAGAAAAAAGGATGAGTACGCCCGTGAGCTGAAGGAGACACAGGGGCTGGTCAACACCCTGATGTCGAATCTGGTGGGCGCTGTTTCACGCTGTCATTATGATGAGCAATTCACCACCATCTACTACAGTGAGAAGATTTATGACATCACCGGCTATCGTGCCAATGACTTTATCAACAATGCCCGGATCAGTTTCGGGCAGATTATTCTACCGGAGGATCTTCAAATGGTTCGCAAGGAGCTTTCCTTGGCGGTATCAGAAAAGCGCCCCTACTCCCTGGAGTTCCGCATCAAGCATCGTGATGGTAGAGTTATTTGGGTGCATGAGAATGGGCAGCCCGTGATGGATGCATCGGGTGAGGTGCTGTACCTCGATGGTATCACTACTGACATTACCGATCGAAAGCATGCTGAAATATCGTACCGAGAGTTCACCGAGTTTCTGCCTCAAACGGTCTATGAAACCGATGCAGAAGGGTATCTGGTGTACGTCAACAAGGCGGCGAGGGAAATTTTTGGAGAGGGCACTCCTGATGAAACCGGCAAGGTGCCCGCTTTGCAGTTCTTTCCCCCTGAGCACAAAGAGCGGGCGATGAAAAACCTGGAAGGGCTGGCCGATATTTCGGAAGGTGACCGTCTGATGCTTGAAACCCAGGCCATCAAAAAAGATGGTTCGCTCTGCGATGTGGTGATCTTCAGCTCTCCCATGCTGCGCGACGGGCAGGTCGTGGGTGATCGGGGCATCATCGCAGACATCAGCGACATCAAAAAAGCCGAAGCAGAACTCAAAAAGGCCAAAGAGGAGCTGGAGCAGGTGAACAGGGATCTGGAGCAGACGATTCAGGAACGTACAGCGCAACTCACCGAAGCGAATACCCAACTGCTGCGGGTGCAGAAAGAGAACCTGCAATCGCAGTTCGAGGTGCTGAAACAACAGGTAAACCCACATTTCCTCTTCAACAGCCTCAATGTACTCACCTCACTCATCAAAGTGGATCCCGACCTGGCAGAAACCTTTACCGAAAGGCTCTCAAAGGTGTACCGCTATGTGCTCGAAAACAAAGACAAAGACCTGGTATCACTCGCCACCGAAATGGAGTTCCTCAGGGCCTATGTGTTCCTGCTCGATATCCGGTTCACCGGGAAAGTGTTTGTCGATATCAGTTTCGACGACCAACAGCCAGATATCTTCGTGGTACCGCTCGCTTTGCAACTGCTGATCGAGAATGCCATCAAACACAACACCTTCTCGAAAAAGAACCCCCTGAAAGTTGAACTCTTTATCGATGAAGAGCAGACTCTTAATGTGGTGAACAACCTGCAAAATCGTGAAACACATATGAAATCAACAGGTATCGGACTGGTCAACATTACCAAACGGTATGCACTGCTGAGTGACAGACAGCCCACTTTTGAGATGACAGACGACCGGTTCATTGCGAGGATACCGTTGATATTTAAGAGGTAGGTTGAAAGAGGTTGAAAAGGGTTGAAAAGAGGTTGAAAAGGGTTGAAAAGAGGTTGAAAGAGGTTGAAAAGAGGTTGAAGAAGGTTGAAAGAGGTTGAAAAGGGTTGAAAAGAGGTTGAAAAGAGGTTGAAAGAGGTTGAAAAACAAGAAACAAGAAACAAAGAACAATTAAACATATAAGCATCATGAGAGTAGTAATTATTGAAGATGAGGCGTTGGCTTCTGAGCGTTTAAAGAAGATGATATTGTCGTATGACGACACCATTAAGATAGTGGCACAACTGGAGTCGGTGGAGGAGTCGGTGGAGTGGTTCAAGAACCATCCCCATCCTGAGCTGATCTTTCTGGATATTCATCTGGAGGATGATCTCAGCTTTGCCATTTTCGAGAAGGTGAAGATCAGCAGTTCCATTATTTTCACCACAGCGTTTGACGAGTATGCGATCAAGGCGTTCAAGTTGCGCAGTATTGATTATTTGCTGAAGCCGATTGTTCAGGAGGAGCTGAACGGAGCCTTGCAGAAGTACAGTGAGCTTTCAGGGGGTCTGGGTGCGCAGGCAGATCTGCACACTTTGTATGATCTGATTGTTAAAAAGAGTGAGAGCTACCGCGAGCGGTTTTCGATACGGGTTGGACAGAAGATCAAGACGTTTGCCACTTCCGACATTGGGTTTTTCCGCAGCGAGAGTGGTTATACCACCGCCTATTTGTATGATGGTCACACTTTTTTGCTGGATCAGAGTCTTGATGCCCTGATGAAGGAGCTCGATCCGGCCAGGTTCTTTCGTATCAACCGCCAGATGGTGGTAGCGCTGAACGCAGTGAAAGAGGTGCACATTTACTCCACCAGCCGCTTGAAGCTCGATCTGCTGCCCAAATCGGACGAAGATGTCTTTGTGAGCATCGACAAGGTGACCCCCTTCAAGAAATGGCTTGAAGGGACCTCATGAAGGTGTTTAACGGATTATAGTATTCTGGTTGAAGAAGCTGGAGCGCAAAACCACGGAGTGTTTTGCGCTCATTTGTGCAGTGGTTCCAATATCCAACCTTCACCACATTATTGGGTTTGCGACCCAATTTCAATACCTGTCCTCTTGATTTCAGCGACAAACGGATTTCCGGAATGAAAATCTTCGTTAGAGATTGGGTGTGGTTCAATCCTGGAATCAATCTGCGATGCCAGCATCATCAACCGTACCTGAACTTCAAATCGTTCTGAATCGTCTAGTTTTGCAAATATCAATGCGATATCTATATCACTATCGTCTGTGTATTTTCCTTTCGCATAAGAGCCAAATAAAAAAACTCTCTCAATTCCACTGAATTGTCCCCTGATCAAATCCAGGTATTTCTCTATTGTAGTATCAAAGTCTTTAACCATGGTCTTAGTTTACGAAAATGATAAAAATGAACAACATACACTTCAAGTCAAGAATCTGCGAGAATCTGTGAAACCTGTGGTGAAAACAGCATTCTCGACAGCAGATAGTAAGGCCCAGAAAGTATTTTTACGCTGATTACTCAGATTTTCGCTGATTAATCGCAGATTAGTTTTGTTTTTTAAATAATGTCATTAAGCGGTTCCACATTCAAGAACGAATGTTATCTGACCAGCTTTCTTCTGACAAAGATACGAAACTTTTAGAGAGGTTTGACTTTCGGAAGAGAATAAGGCAGTTTCTTTTTTGAGGTGCTGGTTTTCGAAATGCAACCGTCGTCACAGCATTTGCTATTCCCAAAAACCCAAAGGGTTGTTG
>SKPS01000094.1 GCA_007119395.1 Lentimicrobiaceae bacterium | reverse complement strand
CTTCTGGTTGTGGAGACCCCCCGATACAAGCAGGTGCAGAAGCTCATCAGTATGGGTGGTGGTAGTGGTGGTTTCAGCATTGAGCACACAGGAACGAATGTGAACTACTCCGGCTTCAGGTTGGGCAAGTCAGGTTTTCCCTGGGCACCTGGTGATCAGTTGCAGTTCATAGGATATGCCACCCTTACAGGCAATGTTTTGGCTGCTGATACCCTCACTGATGATCCAGTGTTGTCATCGTTATACATTTTTCAGTTCATATCAAGCACACAGCCCGTTTACCCTCCTAATTACGTCCACTGCGATCCCGCCAACCCCACAGCAGTGCTGGATGTGATTAACCCCATCACCGGCAGGATATGGATGGACCGTAACCTGGGCGCTTCACAGGTAGCTACAAGCCCTACTGACGCTGCTGCCTACGGCGACCTCTACCAGTGGGGGCGCTTTGCTGACGGTCACCAGTGCCGTACATCCGCCACCACCTCAATACTCAGTCCAGCCGACCAGCCTGGTCATGGATACTTTATCATAACTGTTCACGATTGGCGCAGCCCGCAAAACGACAGCTTATGGCAGGGGGTAAGTGGAGTAAACAATCCCTGTCCGGCGGGATACCGTCTGCCTACAGCGGCAGAATTGGATGTTGAACGATTGAGTTGGAATAGCAACAATTCGGCAGGTGCTTATGCGTCACGGCTTAAATTCCCCATGGCAGGCGCCCGCTATGGCAGCATTGGTTCGCTCTACTACGTTGACACCCACGGCCGCTATTGGGCAAGTACAATTTCCGGTACCGAATCGAGGCGCCTGTCTTTCGGCCCTATAAATGCCTTCGTAGGCGGACGTGGCCGATCGAACGGATACTCAGTCCGGTGCATCAAGGACTGAGTTTGTCAACGGGTGATGTGACGATATCTGAAGAAACGATTTACATAACAGCAAATATCCATTTTACAACCCCGGAAATTATGAAAAAGTCATTTGTTTTTCTGTTTTGTGTCTTGATGCTTGTTGCTTTTCGCCCCGCTCAAGGGCAACAAAATAAGGTCGGCATGGACCTTACTCTGAACTGTCTGGGAGGTAATGATTACCTTATTAGATTAGCGTTTTACCGTGATTGCAGAGGTTATAACCCTCCTTCAACGGCAGCATTTGTAATTGAATGCACCTCGAACTCGGCCTACAGTTTTAATGTTACAGGTGTTCCAATAAAACCGGGATCAGTTGTTGAGGTGACTCCTTTTTGTCCCACAACGGTGACATGCTGTTCAGGGGGTATATTGTACGGGTTTACGGAGTTCGTGTATGAGACCCAAGTTATTTTACCACCCTGTAATCACTGGAGAATCAGCTGGTCAGGTGCGTTAGCCAATCTCAACGGCCGTTGTTGCCGAACTCATTCCAATACGATAGTTGACCCGACTTCACAGAGGGTGTACACAGAGGTTACCCTTAACAATGCACAGGCACCGTGTGTTAGCACCCCCACTTTCACACAACCCCCTCTGACCACACTCTGTGTTAATCAGACGCAATGTGTGAATCTGGGTGCCGTTGACCCCGATGATGACTTCCTCTCTTATAGCTTGGTGTCACCCATGACCAATGGTTATTCTGGGACCGTGACATGGATTCCACCCTACTCTGCCACACAGCCTTTCCCTTCCCTGCCTCCCATCTCGCTGGATTCGGTAACGGGGACTCTGTGTATGAGCCCGTCGCAGAACATCGTGTCGCCCATGGCTATCCGGGTGCAGAAGTGGCGCAATATCAACAATACACCCACTATTGTTGCAACATCTTATCGCGACATCCAGATCATTGCAACTGCCTGCAACAACCAAGTGCCTTCATTGAGTGGGATGGATCCCTCCTTGACCAGTGGTTATGATCCCACCAACAATACATATATAAAAGAGGTTTGTCTTGGCGACACCGTGCAGTTTGCCCTTTGGGGGTACGACCCGGATGTTCCTGACACTACCTGGGGCGAGAGGGAGAAGTTCTCCATCTCCTGGAACAACGGGATACCGCAAGCTGACTTTCAAGCATTTCACAATAACACCGATTCTGCCTATGCCATATTCACCTGGGTGCCGGAGCTTGCAGATAAGAGAGATGCTCCCCATTGCTTTACCGCCACCATCCGCGACGACGCATGCCCTTACAACGGAATACAGTCGTACGGTTATTGTCTGATCGTAAAGGGAATGTCTGTGGATATCGGCAACGATACCCTGCTCTGCAAGGGGGAGTATTTGACCCTGCATGCCACCACCAGCCCCAATACGGTGAATCATATTTGGTTTCTCAACGGGGTGCCAACAGGGACACCTGTGTCGAGCACCTCCTATACCCTTAATACCACCCACCTGCCGCCAGGTGACCACGTAGTCTCCATACAGACTAACGACGGTAGCACCACCATGCTCTGCCCAGGCATGGATCAAGTGGTGGTGACGGTAGTGATTCAGCCTGATCCCTGTCTGGGCCCTGACACTGTGGTGTATGTCAACGATCCCATTACCCTGGATGCCGGCCCCGGAGCAATGTACCACTGGAACACAGGTGATACTACACAGCAAATCACTGTGAACACCACCGGGCTATACAGTGTTGAGGTAGATGGCGGATATGGTACCCGATGTACCGGCACCGACAGTGTCTTCATAGAGTTTGTTATCGGTATCGATGAACCGGAAGGGAGCTCTGTTCTGACGGTGTTCCCCAACCCCACAACAGGTGAGGTGACCTTGCAATTACCCGAACAAGCAGAGGGAGTAATGGAAGCTCAGGTGTTTTCTGTTGAAGGGCGCCTCGTCTTCACACAACAGATCCACCCTGATCCCAACGGCCGGATGGCTTTCGTCAACATAGGGCACCTGCCAGCCGGTATATACCTGCTTAAACTCAACTCAAACGGACACAGTCTGGTGGGGAAAGTGGTGAAGGAGTAGTTCGTCAGGCGGACACACATTGAAAATATTTTCTCAGCAGGAAAAATTTTGCTATTTTTGTTGAATAAGAAGACAACATAGCAGTCTGGAAAGCATTGGGTTTAAACACGAGAAACATCACCATAAACCAAAATAATTATGAAAAAGCACATCACTTTCCTGTTTTGGATCATTATGCTATTCTCTTTTCATCCTTCTCAGGGGCAGCAATTTACTGCCGGCATGGATCTCTCTCTGACTTGTCTGGGAGGCAACGATTATTTGATCAGGCTCACGTTCTACCGTGAATGCAGTGGCGGTGCTCCTCTGTTAACCGCCTCTTTCGTGCTTGAGTGCACCACTGATTCAACGAACAATTTCAATGTAACAGGGGTTCCCATCAAGGCAGGGTCCGGTGTGGAAGTGACCCCGGTCTGTCAAACCATGGCGACCCACTGCTCTTCGGGGAGTATTCACGGAATCGAAGAGTATGTATATGAGACACAAGTTACGTTACCCCCTTGCAATCACTGGAGAATCGGTTGGTCGGGTAATGGGACCCATCTCAATGGATACTGTTGTCGTCTTCCATCCAATACAATAACGAGCCCTACCAGCCAGTATATTTACACAGAAGTCACCCTCAATAATTTACACGCTCCGTGTGTCAGTACACCCACTTTCACTCAACCCCCACAGACCATGTTCTGTACAAACCAGACGCAATGTGTAAACCCGGGAGCCGTTGACCCCGATGGTGACTCCCTCTCTTACAGTTTGGTGACACCCATGACCAATGGCAACCAGGGGACCGTGAATTGGATTCCCCCTTTCACAGCCACACAGCCTTTCCCTTCCATGCCTGCCATCTCGCTGGATCCGGTGACCGGCACACTGTGCATGAGCCCTACTATGAATATCATATCACCCATGGCCATCAGGGTACAGAAGTGGCGTGATATCAATAATACACCCCAAGTGGTGGCTACTTCTTACCGTGATATACAGATCAATGTCTTTACCTGTAACAACCAGGTGCCTTCGCTGAGCGGGATGGATCCCTCCCTGAACAGTGGTTATGACCCCTTCAACAACACATTTACCAAGGTAGCTTGCCTTGGTGACACCGTGCGGTTTGCTATCTGGGGGTTTGATCCCGACCTGCCTGATACCACCTGGGGTGATAGGGAGAAGTTCTCCATCTCATGGAACAGTGGGATCCCGCAAGCTGACTTTCAAGCATTTCACAACAACACCGATTCTGCCTATGCCATATTCACCTGGGTGCCGGAGCTTGCAGATACGAGAGATGCTCCCCATTGCTTTACCGCCACCATCCGCGACGGCGCATGCCCTTACAACGGTATGCAGTCGTATGGGTACTGTCTCTTCGTGAAAGGGATCAAGGTGGATATTGGCAGCGACACCCTGTTGTGTCGGGGTGAGTCAATCACTATTGAAGCTGTAACCCAACCACCTGCTGTGTATCATTTATGGCAATTGAATGGAATACCTACCGGAACCCCTTTGGCAAACAGCTCCTATACCTTAAGTACCGATATGGTTCCTTCAGGGGAGCATGTAGTGTCGGTTCAGGTCACGGATGGCACCCATAACTTCCCTTGTCCCGGAATGGCCACAGTTGTTGTGGATGTCGTAGTGAGGCCGAATCCTGATCTCGGCTCAGATGCTGTGGTGTATGACAACACCCCCGTGACCCTGGATGCCGGCCCCGGAGCAATGTACCACTGGAACACAGGTGATACCACACAGCAAATCACTGTGAACACCACCGGGCTTTACAGTGTAGTGGTAGATGGCGGGTATGGAACCCGATGCACCGGTACCGACAGTGTCTTTATAGAGTTTATTATAGGTGTCGATGAACCGGATGGGAGATCTGCTCTGACGGTTTACCCCAACCCTACAACAGGTGAGGTGACGCTGCAATTACCAGAACAGGCAGAGGGGGTAATGGAAGCTCAGGTGTTTTCTGTTGAAGGGCGCCTGGTCTTCAAACAGCAGATCCACCCTGACCCCAACGGCCGGATGGCTTTCGTCAACATAGGGCACCTGCCAGCCGGCATCTACCTGCTGAAACTCCACTCCAGCAGACACAGCCTTGTGGCGAAGTTGGTGAAGGAGTAGTGGGTAGAGGATGTTGATAACGAGGTGTAGACGCTGAATTTTCGGCGGCAAAGCCGCCGAAAAGCCATTGCCAGGGACTAACCCCCGGCAGGTCCGGTTCTTCCGAACAAAGAGCGAACTGAATTGTTTTGCGCCTGGTTTCAGCGTAGCAACATCTCAATGCTCCCCCTCCGGATACTACCGGTTTTTTTGTATCATTGTGGCGGAAATCAACATCAAAACAAACACAAAGCATGGAACAGAGTAAGAAAGAATTGCAGGAAGCATCTATGATTGCGTTAAGGGACTGTATGGGTTTACAACCTGAGGAGTCATTATTAATCATCACCGATGAGTACAAGCGGGACATAGGCATGGCGTTGCACGAGGCAGGTCTGTCATTGTGCCGTGAGAGCATGCTGCTGGAGATGAAGTCGCGCGAGATCAATGGAGAGGAGCCCCCTGCAGCAATAGCAGAGATGATGAAACACGTTGATGTGGTGGTAGTGCCCACAAGGCGATCGATGACCCACACCGATGCAAGACGGAATGCTGCAAAGCTTGGTGTGCGTGTAGGTACCATGCCCAATATCAATGTTGACACCATGGCGAGGTGCCTGAGTGCCGACTACGATAAGATCATCGGGTTGACCAATTTTATCGCTGATAAGCTGGAGGGTGTATCTACAATCCGCGTTACCACTGAGAAGGGTACAGACATCACCATGCCTGTCAAAGACCGTATGATCATACGCAGCACAGGTGTCTTGCGTGAGAAGGGGCAGAGTGGGAATCTCCCTTCAGGAGAGGTGTTTCTGGCGCCTTGGGAAGATCAAACCAACGGAGTGGTAGTGGTGGATGGCTCAATGGCCACCCTGGGAATGCTCGAAGAGCCCCTGACCATCACCGTAAAAGATGGCTATGCCGTTGACATCAAAGGGGGGCATCAGGCCAAACAACTGGAGGAGGCTTTTGACAAGGCAGGCCCCGATGCACGGGCAGTGGCCGAATTTGGCATCGGAACCAACTATAAAGCCATCCTGACCGGGATGATTCTGGAAGATGAAAAAGTGTTCGGCACCATCCATATCGCGTTCGGAAACAATCTTACCATGGGTGGCCGTATCTCTGTAAACCTTCATGTCGACGGACTGGTGAAAGAGCCGGATGTGTACTTCGATGACCTGCTCGTGATGAAGAGAGGAAAAATGGTAGCATACGACTTCGAATAGAAGAGATCGGGTGTCAAGGCCATAAAAAAAGGGTGTTCCTGTAAGGAGCACCCTTTGAAATATATTGGTTTTACGGATTAAGACAGGGAGTTGGCCATAAGCGTAAGCTTTGACTTAAGGTTCCCCGCCTTGTTTTTGTGAATCACATTACGTTTGGCATTCTTGTCAATCAACGAAACCAGTTTCGGCAATTGCTCTTTCGCCTCGGTCTTGCTGGTCAACGAACGAAACCTGCGAATGGCATTGCGCATTGTTTTGCTGTAATACCTGTTACGAATCCTTCTCTTTTCGCTTGAACGAATCCTCTTCAATGCTGATTTGTGATGTGCCATGCTTTCCTATTTGTTTAATAAACGCAATCAGTTTTTGAGCGTGCAAAAATACAACAATTTTTGATTTTACAAACCAATGCATCAAAAAAATCATACACAACCACGATGTATTCACACTGGCAAAAAAAATATCAGTAGGTTTGCAGCGCCATGATCCACTCATGGTCGTTAAATGAGACACCTTGTTTTTATTATGATGACGACGGCTGCGATTATCACTTTGATTATTATTTTGATAGCCATTGTGCTTTTTGCCACGGAGGTGCTGTCGGTGGATCTGGTAGCCTTGGTGGTCATGGTGTCACTGGTGATTACCGGAGTGCTTACGCCCGAACAGGGTGTTGCCGGTTTTAGCAACAAGGCAACCGTTACCGTGGCTTTTATGTTTGTGCTAAGTGCTGCCTTGCTGAAAACAGGGGTGCTGCAATACATCGCCTACAAGCTCTCAAAAATATTCAAAAAAAACTATTCCGGTGGTTTGATTCTGATGATGATCATGATCGCCGTAATGTCTGCATTTGTTAACAACACGCCGATTGTGGCTGTATTTATACCTGTTGTGATGCAGATTGCTCACACTTCGGGGTACAACCCAAAGCAGTTGCTGATTCCGCTCTCTTTTGCGTCTATTTTGGGAGGAACCTGCACCTTTATTGGTACCTCAACCAATATTCTGGTGAGTGGCATTGCCGAAAGAGAAGGGCTGGAGGGCTTCGGCATGTTTCAGCTTACACCGATGGGGCTCGTGTTTCTTGTGGCCGGAGTACTTTACATGATGCTTGTTGGGAAACGGTTGCTCCCTTCAGGACGGGAGAGGGAGCCGCTGGAAGAGAAGTACGACATGCACGAGTATATCACCGAAATTGAGTTGATGGAGGATGCCGCATCGGTGGGTAAGAGAATCATTGACAGCTATCTCTACAAGGAGCTTGGCATGGATATCTTTGAGGTGAGAAGGGAAGGAACCCGCTATGTGTTGCCGTCCCGTGACTTTGTGCTTCAGG
>SKPS01000331.1 GCA_007119395.1 Lentimicrobiaceae bacterium | reverse complement strand
TCTTCTGTTCAGGTCTCCGGTAACATCTCCTACATATTGGTCAGGAGTCATCACTTCAACCTTCATAACAGGCTCAAGAAGAGCAGACTTAGCTTTTGCAGAGGCTTCCCTAAAGGCCAATCTTGCGGCTATCTCGAACGACAATGCATCGGAATCTACTGTATGGTATGATCCGTCAATAAGTCGAACCTTCATGTTTTCAACCGGATAGCCGGCAAGGGGTCCATTGTGCATAGCCGTTGCAAACCCTTTCTGAATGGCCGGCATAAACTCTCTGGGTATATTACCCCCTTTTACTTCATCCACAAACTGAAGACCGGTTACACCTTCATCTGAAGGGCCGATCTCGATCACCATATCGGCAAACTTACCTTTTCCACCGGTTTGTTTCTTATACACCACCCTGTGGTTCACCTGTGACAAGATGGCTTCTTTATAGGCGACCTGTGGGTTGCCCTGGTTGATTTCCACGTGAAATTCCCGCATCAGCCTGTCAGTAAGAATCTCCAGGTGCAGCTCACCCATTCCACTGATGATCGTTTGGCCGGTGTTTTCATCGGTATGGATCTTAAATGTGGGATCCTCTTCAGCGAGTTTAAGGAGTGCCAGGGTGAGTTTATCTATATCGGCTTTGGCTTTGGGTTCAACAGCCACACTGATTACCGGCTCGGGGAATGTCATTGCCTCCAGCACCAGCGGGTGCTTTTCGTCGCAAAGGGTATCACCGGTGCGGATGGTTTTAAAACCAACAGCAGCGCCAATATCCCCGGCAGCGATCTCCTCAAGCGGGTTTTGCTTGTTGGCATGCATTTGCATAATGCGTGAGATACGCTCTTTTTTCCCTGTACCGGTATTAAGCACATAAGAACCCGACTTAAGGGTTCCTGAGTAGACGCGGAAGAAAGCGATTCTTCCAACGAAAGGGTCTGTAGCAATTTTGAAGGCAAGGGCACAGAAATGATCATTGGGATCGGCTGTGCGCATCTCCTCTTTATCAGTTTTGGGATTAAGACCTTGCACTGCCTCTATGTCGAGCGGGCTTGGCAAAAAGCGTACGATCGCATTAAGCAGCATTTGCACCCCTTTGTTTTTGAATGAGGCACCGCACATAACCGGTGTAATTCTCATCTCCAGGGTAGCTTTTCTGATGGCTTCAATCATCTCCTCGGTGCTGATAGAGGTTGGATCGGTGAGGAATTTCTCAAGCAGATCTTCACTCTCTTCAGCCACGCCTTCGATCAACGCACTCCGGTACGATTCAACTTGTTCAATCATATCGGCCGGGATGGGTATCTCTACGATGGTAGTACCCTCTTTTGTTTGGTCCCAGGTGTAGGCTTTGTTTTCGATTAGGTCAACCACACCGTGGAAGTCCTCTTCAGCACCAATGGGCAATTGAAGCGGGACAGGGTTTGCGCCGAGTCGTTCTTTGATTTGGTCTATAACGGCGAAAAAGTCTGCACCGGCACGATCCATCTTATTGATGAAGCTGATTCGGGGCACACGGTACTTATCGGCTTGACGCCACACCGTTTCCGATTGGGGTTCTACCCCACCGACGGCACAGAACAGCCCCACAGCACCGTCGAGAATTCTGAGAGATCTTTCAACCTCTACCGTGAAGTCAACGTGGCCGGGTGTATCAATAATATTGACTTTAAAGCGCTTACCTGCCAAATCCCAGAAAACAGTGGTAGCTGCTGAGGTGATGGTAATGCCACGCTCCTGCTCCTGAACCATCCAGTCCATGGTAGCAGTGCCCTCATGCACCTCACCCAGCTTGTAATTCTTGCCGGTATAAAAGAGAATACGCTCGGTAGTGGTCGTCTTACCGGCATCAATATGGGCCATAATCCCAATGTTACGCGTATTTCTCAGTTTCTCCGACATATATCTGTTGTTGTGACTTCTGTGTTTAGCTATTAAAACCTAAAATGTGAGAAAGCCTTGTTGGCATCAGCCATACGGTGTGTATCCTCTTTCCTTTTAAAGGCAGCGCCTTCTTCTTTGTATGCCGCCAGGATTTCACCGGCAAGCTTACCAGCCATCGACTTTTCGTGTCTCTTTCTGGCGAAGGTGATCAGGTTTTTCATACCGATCATCTGTTTTCTGCCGGGCTTGATCTCTGAAGGGATCTGGAAGGTAGCACCACCAATACGGCGGCTTCTTACCTCCACCTGTGGTGTTACATTCGACAAAGCTTTTTTAAACACTTCCACACCATCTTCCTGTGTTTTTTCTGCAACTACATCAATTGCATCATAGAAGATCGTAAAGGCAGTATTTTTCTTCCCTTTCAGCATAATGTTGTTAACGAATTTTGTTACCAACACATCGTTGAACTTCGGATCAGGAAGTATCACTCTTTTTTTTGGTCTTGCTTTCCTCATATACCAATATATATTATATCGTATAAAAAACGAATGGTATTTCTATTTCTTAGGACGTTTGGTTCCGTACTTTGAGCGGCGCTGTTTTCTTCCATCTACGCCGCTGGTATCGAGTGCACCCCTCACGATGTGGTATCTTACACCGGGCAGATCTTTCACCCTACCTCCCCTGATCAGCACGATGGAGTGCTCCTGCAGGTTGTGCCCTTCGCCCGGGATGTAAGCATTCACCTCTTTTTGGTTGGTGAGCCTTACCCTGGCCACTTTGCGCATGGCAGAGTTGGGTTTCTTTGGGGTGGTGGTGTAAACACGCACACATACACCGCGTCGCTGCGGGCACGAATCCAGTGCTGGCGACTTGCTCTTTTCTGTCAGCTTCTGACGTCCTTTTCTTACTAATTGCTGTATTGTCGGCATACTTCTAAAATTGTTTCACTCTGTTTATGACCCTGAAAAAAAGGAGTGCAAAAGTACGGCTATTTTGCGAATACGCAATACCCTGAACTACTTTTTGTTCAATATGATCAAAAAAACTGTAACCGGGGATCAAAGAAAGAGAAGGAGACTCATCTTTCAGTAACAGACGGGCCCTTTTGCCGGAGAGGCGCAGGGTCGGAAACCTATAACTGTCTGACTTTATCAGGTTTCTCTTTTCTTCTTTCCCTATTTCGCTAATTCACAATCTCTTATTACAGAGTGGTGAAAAGCGGGTGCAAAAATACACACTCTTTTCCATCTACGCAAACATTTTGCAAAAAAAAATGCACCCCGACTTCTCACATGATCTGATACGATCCGAAAATTCGGAAGGCAGACTACCAGCGTGCTTCACTGGGTGACCTCTTTTGAAGCACATCCACATATTCTACCATACCAGCTGGGAGTTGTGGCGATTCATCGTGAAGAGAGTATCTTTGCGGTTTGAAATAATGCACATTCATTGGGAGGGAAGGTTATGGAAGCACAGGGATATGGGGTAAAAGCTGAGGTGATTTGTGTTGGTGATGAGCTGTTAAGTGGCTTATCAGACAACACCAATGCCACCTGGTTGTGTGGTCAGATGGTTGGTTTCGGGGGTGTGGTGGTGGCTGTCACCACGGTGGGTGATCAGCTTGAGGCGATTGAATCTGCCTTGCTTCAGGCAGGTTCCCGTGCAGATTTCGTTGTAATCACGGGCGGACTGGGGCCTACCAGTGACGATCGAACCAAAGATGCGGCACTCAGTTATTTCGGCGGCACCCTGGTGCCTGTTGAAGAGGAGATTGAACGCATCAGGTTGATGTTTGCTGAGCGTGGACTGCCTCTCACCGACCGCAACGTTGCACAGGGATGGGTCCCTGACACAGCGGTGGTGCTGTCAAACCATGTGGGTACAGCGCCCGGAATGGAGTTTCGTAAAGGGGGTACTACCTACGTGTTTCTTCCCGGTGTTCCGGCGGAGATGAAACACATCTTTACACGCTTTCAGGAACGATGGTTTGGCCAACCGGACTTAGACACCCTGCCCTATGTCTCAAGCGACATTACCACCGTAGGCATTGGGGAGTCTTTTGTTGCAGACACCTTGTCGGGGTGGGAAAAGGCACTTCCAAAGGAGCTTGGCGTAGGGTATTACCCTGCCGCCGGCATGGTGAGGGTACGGCTCTCATGCCGGCACCAACATCCTGCCACTGCCATGGCACGCCTGCAGCATCACCTGGTGCAGGCAGCAGCTCATTTTCCGCAAGATGCCTTTCTTACCTTTGGGAAAAGCTGGGATCAGTATTTTTTTGAAGAGATGCAGTCGCGGGGACTCTCTCTGGCTACAGCTGAAAGCTGTACTGGTGGGTATCTTGCACACAGGGTCACCACAGTGCCGGGCAGTTCCGCCATCTTCAGGGGCAGTATCGTGGCATACCATAATATAATAAAGACAGAAATGTTAGGTGTTGACCCGGACATTCTGGAGGCCCATGGCGCGGTAAGCCGTGAGACTGTAGTGCAGATGGCAGAGGCGGTATGTGGAACAATGGGTGCCGAGGTGGGTGTTGCCATCTCAGGCATCGCCGGTCCGGAAGGTGGCACCCCGGAGAAGCCTGTGGGCACAGTCTGGGTCGCTGTTGCTTTCAACGGCACCACCACGGCAGAAAAACACCTTATGGGATCTCACCGCCTCAGAAACATCGAGAAGAGTGCCATTGTGGCGATGCGCTTAATACTGAAGATGATCAGCAACGGATAACCAAACGATCTCAACCTTTCAACCTCTGTGGTTCTAGGTTGTTAACTTCTGTTTTCCTCTGTATGATAAAACCAGCAGAGGCTGAGGTCCAATTCAACATGATCTTGACCGGCAGCAGGCTGCTATGCGGCAAGTTTTCAGGTCTCAAGAAACCATACAGCGTATCAGGCAAACCGGATTCGACAAGTAGTGCAGCATTCTCATCGTTCTATATATATACAGCATGAATGATTCAGAAAAAAACACTCCCTCTTTTAACTTTCACCCTTTTTTTCCATCTAAGGGTAGAGAAGCATGGGGCTTGACATCTTGCCCGTATCGATATATATGACAACAATGACAAAAACCCCAATACCGCAAAGCATCAACACCCAATGAAATGCGCCAGGCTATGAAAAAACCACCTATTGGTCTCGCTCTACTGCTCCTTCTGATGATGATGGTCGTCCGTCCGGCACAAGCCACCCACCAGGCAGGGATAGACCTGACCCTCCGGTGTTTGGGGGGGAACACCTATGTGGTTGAATTTGTGCTTTATCGTGACTGTTCAGGCATTCAGGCTCCCAATAACGTTAACATCCATTTCAACTGCTCCTCTCACGGAGCATTAAATTTTGTAGTCAGTATCCCACTGGTTCCCGGCACCGGTCAGGAGGTGACCACCAGCTGCTCCTTACTCCCTACCACCTGTGGTGGGGGAACTCTCTATGGGATCCAGGAGTACATCTATCGTGATACCATTATATTACCCCCTTGCAACACCTGGAAAGCTTCCTGGTCTAACTGCTGCCGTAATGCAAATACCAACGTTGTAAACTCAGTGAACACCTGGACCTATGTTGAGGCCAGCCTCAACAATGCTAGCTTCCCATGTTCCAGCACACCCTATTTCTCCAACATCCCGAATAGTCAGGTATGCCTTATGCAGCCCTACTGCTATAACCATGGTGCCATCGACCCCGATGGTGACTCCCTGTCGTACAGCCTGGTGAACCCGGCCACTACAGGTTCCGGCACAGCGGTCAACTGGATACCTCCCTATACTGCCACGCAACCCATCCATTCGATACCCCCGGTTACCTTTGATTCCCTTACTGGTGACATTTGTATGACACCAGCCTCACTGGGGAGGTCATTTATGGCCGTAAAGGTGGAGAAGTGGCGGCGTGTGAATGGGGTGTTGCACTTGGTGGGTTCCACCGTCAGGGACATGCAAATCAATATTGTAGTGTGCATGAATCAGATCCCCACGTTAAGTGGCATCGACACCACCCTGGTGAAAGGGTATGACCCGAACGACACCATCAGGCTGATGACGGTCTGTCTGGGGGATTCTGTACGGGTTGCCATCTGGGGCTACGACCCGGATCTCCCGGATCCCAACAACATCGGCAGTCCCGAAATCTTCAGCATCACCTGGAACAACGGAATCCCCCAGGGGACATTCACCACCTATCACGACTGGACAGACTCCTCATACGCCATTTTCAGGTGGCTCCCTACACCGGCAGATGTGGGAGGTGCCCTCAGGTGCTTTACCGCCACCATTGAGGATGCTGCCTGCCCCTACCATGGCTCACAAACCTTCTCCTACTGTTTTATGGTGAGATCGGCCTTCGCTGAACTCGGTAATGATACCCTCATATGCAAAGGGGAACAGATCACCTTTACGGCACATGCTGATACCAATACCGTGAACTATCTATGGACACTGAATGGGCAGCCCACCGGCACGCCGACCCACAGCCCAACCTTCACGATAGATTCCGACACCTTACTGGCAGGTCAATACATAGTGGGTATAGAGACCAATGACGGACACACCACCCTGGTGTGCCCCGGGAAAGACCAGTTGATCCTGACCGTCGTGCCGAAACCCGAACCACAGCTGGGAGAGGACACCCTTGTGTGTGAGCCTTTCCACCTTACACTGGATGCCGGTCCCGGTGTGCTCTATCAGTGGAGTAATGGAGAGCAAACACAACAAATCACCGTCAACAGCTCAGGATTGTACCAGGTTACCGTTGACGGTGGAAACCATACACGTTGTACAGCACAGGCACAAATTGCTGTTGTGGGAATGCCAGTGCCGGAGATACAGCTTATCAACGACACCTGCGTGACAGAGCCCTATCCCATTAAGGCCCATGCAGGCAACGCTGTCCTGCTGTGGAATACCGGCGACACCACCGCTGTGATAACACCTCAAACATCCGGAACCTACACTGTAACAGCTACCTACCTCCCGGGGTCAGGATGCGATGCCACAGCCAGCACAGTGGTCATGATCCATGAGTTCAACTGGCCGGAGGATACCACCATCTGCCCACACCACCAACTGACCCTCGCTGCGCCGGATCCCCCACCAGGTTATCCACACACCTTTCTCTGGGAACCCGGTCATGTTACAACACCCCATTACACCTTCTTCGAATCTGTGCCGGGCCATTACACGATCACAGTTAACCTGGGTGGAAGCTGCCAGACTGAGATGAGGGTGACCGTGGATCCCTGCCTCATCACCATACCCAATGTGTTTACACCCAACAATGATGGCATCAACGACCGCTTTGAGGTCAAAGGGGTGGAGGATTATCCCGGCAGCAGAATGTATATCTACAATCGATGGGGGAACCTGGTGTACAGCTCAGAGAATTACCTGCCTGTCAAATTTTGGGATGGATCCAACCACCCCGATGGGGTCTATTTCTATGTGTTCTATCTGAAAACCCGTAATGATAAGGGCATACCTACATTTATAGAGTATCATGGCTCAGTCACGATACTGCGGTAGGAGCTGAAGGGGTGTTGTTTTCTGTGATTCAAAGCAACCGAGAAGCAAAGCCAAGGCACCTCTGTACCTCTGCGAGAGAATTTTTCTCGCGGAGGCGCAGTGAGATGGTATCACCCCTTTGGACAGTTCTCTTTATAATATTTATTAATACTCGATATGTTCATTAGAGGGGGGGTCTGGGGGGGAGACTCATAACTTCATTTGTTTGTTAATAACTTATGCCGCTCTCCTGAAGACCTCTCCTGGCGTGTGATTTGACAATGATGTATGTTTTCTCTGGTTGTTGTAATAGTTGATAAATT
>SKPS01000105.1 GCA_007119395.1 Lentimicrobiaceae bacterium | reverse complement strand
TGTTCACCAGCCTTTGATTTTTTACCGGGTGAAGGCCATCATTCACGAGGTGGGAGGTTTACATGATTCGGCCATCTATTATTACAACAAAAGCTGGGAGTTGCTGATCGACGAACCGAACAAGGTGTTGAAAGCCAACTTTTTTATCAGGTATGGGGAGTTTTTATCGCGTCAGAAAAGATATAGAGATGCCCGGGAGAAGTTTCTCAAGGGCTATGACTTAGCGAGTGGGATCAGCTATCCTGAGTTTGCCATCAAGGCTGCCAACGCATTGGTGTTGGTGTATGAGGCTCAGGGTGATTACCAAAACGCTTTTAAGTACCTGGTTGCTGCCAATGAGCTGGAGGAACAGATGAATCCTTTGGGCAACAGGGATGAACTGCTCTCGTTGGAAATTCAGAATGCTGCCCATTTGCAGGAGTTAGCACAAAGGGAAGCTCATGAGGAGAGAAATCGCAGGTACAACATCCAGTACTCCCTGATTATGCTGATTATAGCCATCCTTTTTCTGATTATGTTGATTTTGGGGAGTTATCGGGTTTCTCCTACGGTAATACACCTTTCAGCATTTGTCTCTTTTATTCTGTTGTTCGAGTTTTTCAAGTTGCTGGTTGATAAACAGACCTACCTGATAACTCAGGGTGAACCACTCAAGGTGATTGGAATCAAAATTGTCTTGATTTCGATCATGTTGCCCTTACACCATTGGGTACATAAAAAGGTGGTGCACTATTATGTGCGAAAGAGAGTATCGTTGAGGCAGGTAGCATCCAATGCCTGGACGAGTCTTCGCAAGGCTGCCAATGAAATTTGGATGAAGTGGGACTAACCACTGTCATGCTTTCAGGAGAAAGGAAGATACGCTTGTTCAATCGCAAAACCGGGGGCACAATCCTGAAAGATCGATGGATGTTATGAATACCGGCATCTCCTGGTTCACATTCCCCTCATTATCCATGGTACAGACCAGCATTACCAAATCTTGGGTTGAGCCATCACCTTGTGCATCGGGGTGGGCAGTAGACCCCATGAAAAAGCGGAAACCTGAAATGGTCTGGTCAGGATAATCGTCGAGGATTTGTTTGATCACCAGGTATTGCTCCAGGCTTACCCTGAAAGAGTGTGCCCCGTAAAACTCTGAGGTTTTCCTCTCCCGTGAAACGAACGATGCAATCAGAGGGAGGGCCTCTTCGTATGTACATGTATGGCCCGGAGCGATGCAGTCCTGGATGTCATAATCAAGACCTCCATACGGATCAGGTTGCACAATATCACAGAATGGGGGGCAGAAGAAAGAGTTGCCTCTCGGGGTCCGCGCCCACTCATCAACTGTTCCGGATCCACCTTCAAGTAGCCCACTGATGAACAGATACTGGTGGTCTTGTGTTTCATCAAGACCCGGGTAAAAAAGAAACCCAGTGATTGCCTCGTTGAGATCAAAGAGATAATTCATCGCTTCAACATGACAAAGGTCGATCGTCCAGGTCTGATCCAACCACGGAGAATCATAAGACAGGCTTTGGAGATACCGGTCATTGAAAACACGTGCTTCTTCTGAGTCCGTCAAATTGAAGCACCCTTCGTCATCCCCTGGAGGTGGGATACATCCTTGTGTTTGAAAAATGAGCACCACGGAAATCAGTGAAACAACTGCCAAAACTAACAGACTCTGCAATTGAGACGTTAGGCTGATGAGATGGTTGATTCGTTTCATAGCGTTTGGCTTTATTTGGTTTATGGTGTCAAAGGTAACCCCATTTTATGCAAAAATTACATTTAGTGGTGTTTTTTTTTCTCCACATCTCCACATCCTCACATCCCCACATCCCCACATCCCCACATCCCCACATCCCCACATTATTTTTCCAGTGGTGTTTTTTCGACATAAAAATGTATTATTTTTGTATTCATTGGTTTTTGATGATGACCCACCACAAACGAACAAAATCTGCATTATGAAAGAGAAAAAGAACCTACCTTTCCCGGCGCGATGGCTATCGGTTTGTACGGTGCTGCTTTTGCTGCTCCACGCTGGTGTGTTTGCGCAATCGTATGGAGGCTTCACCCTCTATTCGAAGATGAACAACACCAAGGCTTATTTGCTTGACAGTGCTGGAAATGTTTACCATGAGTGGACTTTCCCTTCGAACCGGCGCACTTCTTATGCCACCTATATGGAACCGGGTGGCACCCTGGTTCGTTCCGTTTCGGGGTTCAACAGCAGTTTCTTCGGAGCGGCTGCATTGAGCGTGGCTGTACAGAAGGTCGACTGGGACGGGAACGTAGTGTGGCACTTTCCATACTCTTCACCCAACTATGTGATGCACCATGACATCTGCCCCTTGCCGAACGGGAATGTACTGGTGACAGCGTATGAAAGGAAAACCCTGGCAGAACTCACGCAAGCCGGTTGCACCGCCAACATCAATGTGATGTATGTTGAGAAGATCATGGAGATTGAACCCACAGACTCCGTTTCCGGCAACATTGTATGGGAGTGGAGGGTGTGGGATCACATTGTGCAGGATGTAGATCCCACAAAAGACAACTATGTGACCAACACCGCTGATTATCCACATAAGTTCAATATCAATTACAACCCCAAGCGTGACTGGATGCACATCAACGGATTAGACTACCATCCAGAACTTGATCAGATTTTGTTTACAGCGCGGTATAAGGGCGAGCTTTACGTAATCGACAAAAGCACCACTACGGCAGAGGCTGCCGGTGACACTGGAGGTAATTCAGGTCGGGGTGGTGGACTCCTGTACCGTTGGGGCAACCCTGAAGCGTATGGTGCGACGGGTCCGCGGTACATCGATTTTGCACATGATGCGCATTGGATACCGCCGGGGTTTCCCTTTGCCGGCCATATTTCTTATTTCAACAACAAAGGTGCTCCCGGTGAGTTAACCTGCGTTGACATTATCCTTCCACCTCACAATGGATACCTTTACCAACACACACCGGGTGCTCCGTTTGCCCCTGCCACTTATACCTGGCGACATATCTACTCAGGTTCCGCCGCCAACTTTATGGGGGGCGCACAGCCACTGGAAAACGGCAACTTCCTGGTGACACTCCCTTCATCAGGGCATATTTATGAGGTGGATCAACAAGGAAATGAAGTGTGGTCTGTAACACTCGGGGGCTCCATCCCCAAAGCGCGACGCTACTCCAAAGCGTGGGTTGAAGGAACCCTTGATGTGCACCAACCCGAACCAAGACCTGCGATCGCTGTATTCCCCAACCCCTCAAACGGCCATATCACCATCGAAGGAGTAGAGGAGAATACCACAGTACAGGTCACAGACCTCACCGGAAGAACACAGCAGTACACCCTCAACGCAAACCTGCTCAACCTTACACACCTCCCTCCGGGAATCTATCTGATCTCATTCCCACACAACCCCGGACAACCGGGAGTGAGGATTGTGATCACGCGCTGACCATCATACCGGATCATCCATTTATGTTCTGTTTCTTACGTCTTTCAACCCATAATCTGATAGCATATATGAAAAAAACACCACTGTTTCTATTGATTATTTTCACCCATCTTTTTTTGGGGTTGGTTTCTGCTCAGCAACCGTTTGTCAACTACACACAGGCCGATGGTTTGCCCGATGAAAATGTGCTGGATGTAGCCGTTGACCAAAACAACCACCTGTGGTTTGCCACCCAGGAGGGGGTTGCCCGGTTCGATCGGTCGTCATGGGTGGTGTACACCACCCATGACGGCTTAGCAAGCAATTTTGTGAACTGTATCGCCATCGCTCCGAACGGGGATGTCTGGGCAGGTTCTGATGCGGGTGTCTCCCGCTTTGATGGCACCACATGGACCTCTTACAACACCAGTGATGGATTGCTGAACAACCTGGTGAACCATATCGCCGTCGAAGGGGACGGAACTGTGTGGATTGCTGTCACAGGCGGTGTCTCATCATGGAACGATACGATGTTTACCAACTACACTGTAGCCCTCGGGCTCCCTTCACCAATGGTAGGGTTTGTAGGTATTGACGACCACAACAACAAATGGTTCGCCACCTGGCTGGGTGGTGTGGCCAAGTTCGACGGGCAATCGTTCACTGTCTTTAACCAGGATTCAGGGTTGATCGATAACAACATCACCACGGTGGCGTTTGATTCTGCCGGCAACATTTACCTGGGAACCTATTTCGGCATTACGGTGCTCGACATGCAGGGCAACTGGCTGCGTAACATTGAACATGCCGACGGTCTGTACCATGAGGCGGTAATGGACATCGTGTTTGATTCGGGTGGACGTATGTGGGCTGGTATCTTTGTTGATTACCTGCTCGACGGTGGCATAACAGGAGTTGCAGATTCGATCTACTACTCCTATGGGATGCTCGATGGCTTGGTATCTCTGTTAGTGAACCGGCTCGCCGTTGATCATGACGACAACATCTGGATTGCCACCGGTGGTGGCGTTTCAATGTTTACCGGCGCACAACTCTCTGTATCAACGCTTCAACCCAAACCTGTCGTCAAGGTATACCCCAATCCGACACAGTCACTCGTGCACATTGAAGCACCTGAGATCCAGGCGGCGGACCTGTTGCTCACCGACCTGGCAGGCAGGGTGATCATGAAGGGGCACATGCTGCACGGGAGAAGTATGATTGACCTCTCCGGCATGGCACCGGGCCTCTACCATTTGATCATCAAAACACCTGATCAGGCAGTCAGCCATCGCATCATCATTCAATAAACATCACATCATCATATCAACATCAACAAGAAAATATTTCAGGAAAGATTGATCCGATCATTTCTTCCGGGGTGAGCAGTCCCGGATATCAACTACAACCGAAGCAGAGAAGATGAAACAGCGCCCGCACAACACCCTCATATTTACGTTTCAAGCGCTTTTGGTGTTCCTGAGTGTGTTCAGCGCGGTGATGTTAAACGGCCAGTCGCAGTTCTATGCGCCTGACCGTGTGCAGGAGATCAGGATCAAGATGCCACACCCCGACTGGCGCCACAAGCTCGACAGCCTGATGAAGGAGGGCGTCAGAGGTGTTCGTCTAGAAGGGGAGGTGATTATCAATGGGGAGCTCTTTGAAGGGTGCGGAATCCGTTTCAAAGGGTTTAGTTCATGGAGCTATGGCAGAATTAAAAACCCGTGGAACATCCGCATCGATTACCTGGTAAGAAACAGAAACTATGATGGATATACCAAGCTAAGGCTAAGCAATGTAACCTATGACCCTTCATTCCTCCGTGAGATTTTGTCGTACCATGTGGCACGGGAGTATATGCCTGCATCGCTGGCCGGGTTTGCTATGGTGTATGTGAATGATACATTGATAGGGTTATACCACAGTGTGGAGAGTGTTGACGAACGTTTTCTCGAGAAACATTACGGCTCACCCGACAGGGTGCTGATCAAGGGGGATCCCGACAACCTGGTGTTTCCGTTCGGGCAGAATTCCAACCTGGCTTTTATCAGTCACCACGACAGCATGGCGTACGCCCCGTTCTATAAGCTGGATTCCGATTATGGGTGGGAGAAACTTATGAAGATGATTGATGTGCTTCACCACCATCCGGAGCAGTTGGAGGAGGTGCTGAACGTTGACCGGGTGTTGTGGATGCATGCGTTTAACTATGCATTGCTCAATTTCGACAGTTACATTGGTTATGCGCAGAATTACTATCTGGCGGGAGACCAGCACGGGCGCCTCAATCCGGTCATCTGGGATTTGAACATGTCGTTTGGCAGCTTTCGCCTCTCCGATGGATCGTATCACTTTCAGGGAATGACCATCCCGCAGATCCTGGAGGCTGACCCTTTACAACATTTGGAATTCAGTATCTCACCACGCCCACTGATGAGCATCCTCTTCAGTGACAGCACCTGGCAGCGCATGTATATGGCACATCTACGTACCATCATCAGTGAACAGTTTGAAAGTGGTAAGGTGATGGCACTTGCACAACATATTCACCAGGAGGTTGATCCTTATGTGCTGCTCGACACCAATCGCTTGTACACCTATGCAGCATTCCTCAACAACATTGACACTACCGTACCTGGAAACACACCGGGGATGCATTATGTTGGCCTGCAGGAGATGATCACGAAGCGTACCGCCTACCTGAGGAGCTATCCCGGCTTTAACGCCCATCCGGTGATTGGTGATCACAATGCAGTACCTCGTCAACCTGCACAAGGGGAGGTGTTGCAGCTCACACTGGAAGTGGAGGATGCCACCGAAGTGTGGCTCTATTATCGTTTCAGCCAACACCACCTCTTCTCAAAGGTGAAGATGCACGACGACGGCCTGCATGGCGATAGCCTGCCGGGTGATGGAATTTGGGGAGTGCAGTTGCCTGTAAACGGGGATGCTTTCCATTACTACTTCTATGCTCAAAACGACAGTGCAGGTATCTTTTTGCCGGCCAGGGCTCAGTCACACTATTTTACCCTCTACCCCAAAATTGCACCTCAAACCTTGGTTGTCAATGAGATCAACAGAGCCTCCAAAATGCATCACCAGGGCCACCCGGCTGAAACAACGCATTGGATCGAGCTGTTCAACAACAGCAATGACACGCTGAGACTTGCCAACCTATGGATCAGCAACGACAGCTCTCATGTGCAGATGTGGGCTTTACCCGATACGTTGTTGCCACCTCACCGGTTCTTTGTTGTTTTTGCTGATGGTGCCGGCGTACTCCCCGATCGCTCCAATTTCACCCTGGGTGAACCAACCGGTTGGATTGGACTGGGGTACCACCCTGACCATATGCTGGATGTTGTCAACTATAAGCACCTTGATGGCAACAGAACTTTCGGGAGGTATCCTAATGGCAGAGGTGCTTTTACCCTGATGCCCGCTTCTTTTGCCGCCAGGAATCACCCCCCGGTGGTCAGCAGAGCAGCAATAAATCTCTACCCCAATCCGGCCAAAAACAGGGTTTGGGTTGAGGGTGTCGCAGAAGGTACCTATATTTGCAAACTGTTTTCACCTGAGGGGAGGTTGTTTAAGGAGGTATCGATTGATATTGCTGAGACCCGGGAACACCCGTTCTCCATTGAGATCGACATTTCCGGGTTGCCGGCCGGGGTGTACCTGGTCTGGCTTTCCAACAGTGAGAAAGTGTATACACAAAAACTGATCATCTATGAATAAAAAACACGCTTTGGTATCCCGACAGACGGCAGGGCGCTTGATGCTGCCCCTGTGGCTGTTCCTGTTGGTGTTCCCGATGGCATGTGCCAAAACAGAAGGTGAAGGTGGGCTCGCCACAATCCGTGGCAGAGTGCTGGTGAAAGAGTACAACAGCACCTTTACGGTGTTGCAGGAGGAGTACTATGTTGGTGACGAAGATGTGTTTATCATTTACGGCGACGGCAAAAGGGTTGATGATCGTGAACGCACGACCTTTGACGGGTGGTTCGAGTTTCGTTATCTGCGCCCCGGAAACTACACCGTATATGCCTATTCAAAAGACTCCACACTGCAAACCAATGCAAAGATTCCCGTGATACGCGAGGTGACCATCAACGGGAGAAAAGATGTGGTAGAGGTGGAGGAGTTGGTGATTTTTAAATAGAGAGAGAGAAAGGTTGATGTACATCACATGTCGAAATAGTTTGAATGATCTGCTTCACCCCATGGTGCAAAGCCTGAAACCGGTCTCTTTATCGGAGTTGAACCGGTTGCAGCTCATGGATCGGGCAGAT
>SKPS01000312.1 GCA_007119395.1 Lentimicrobiaceae bacterium | reverse complement strand
GTAGACATTGTGTTGAACCCGTTGGGAGTACCTTCGCGAATGAACCTGGGGCAGATCTATGAGACTGTGTTGGGTTGGGCAGGGCTCAACCTGGGTCTTAAGTTTGCTACACCGATTTTCGATGGAGCGCACCTTGACCAGATCAACGAATACATGCGTCAGGCCGGCCTGCCTGAAAATGGCAGGGTGCAACTCTACGATGGTGAAACGGGTAACAAATTCCACCAGGAGGCCACTGTGGGTGTGATCTATATGATGAAGCTCCACCATTTGGTTGATGATAAAATGCACGCAAGATCCATTGGCCCCTACTCACTGATTACACAGCAACCCCTTGGCGGTAAAGCGCAGTTTGGTGGGCAGCGTTTCGGAGAGATGGAGGTGTGGGCAATCGAAGCATTTGGCGCAGCCAATATCCTGCAAGAGATCCTGACGGTGAAATCTGATGATGTGACCGGTCGTGCCAAAGCGTATGAGTCAATCGTGAAAGGTGAACTGATGCCAACTCCGGGTATCCCTGAATCATTCAATGTACTGATTCATGAGCTGAGAGGACTGGGGTTAAACGTCACATTTGACTGATCATCACGTAGTTGATTTTTATTTATTTTGATAACGAAAACATCCATTATATATGGCTTTCAGAAGAGAAAAGGTTGAAAAAAGCTCGTTTCAGTCGATGACCATCAGCCTGGCTGCCCCGGAGATGATTCTGGAGCGGTCGAGCGGTGAAGTGCTTAAACCCGAAACCATCAACTACAGAACCTACAAGCCCGAACGTGATGGCCTGTTCTGTGAACGCATTTTCGGTCCGGTGAAGGACTGGGAGTGCCATTGCGGTAAATACAAAAGGATCCGTTACAAAGGGATTGTCTGTGACCGCTGCGGTGTGGAAGTAACAGAGAAAAAGGTGCGTCGTGAAAGGATGGGGCACATTCAACTGGTGGTGCCGGTGGCCCATATCTGGTTTTTTAGATCGTTGCCCAATAAAATCGGAGCACTGCTCGGGCTTCCCTCCAAGAAGCTTGATATGATCATCTACTACGAACGCTATGTGGTGATCCAACCCGGCGTAAAGGAGCAGGATGGTATCTCATACATGGACTTCCTTACGGAAGAAGAGTATTTCGATATTGTAGATGCCCTTCCTGCCGACAACCAGTTTTTAGAGGATTCAGACCCCAACAAATTCATCGCCAAGATGGGTGCAGAAGCGATTCAGGATCTTCTGAAGCGTTTAAACCTTGATGATCTCTCTTATGAGCTGAGAACCAAAGCATACAATGAGACTTCTCAACAACGTAAAGCTGATAACCTGAAACGTTTGCGTGTTGTGGAGGCGTTTCGTGAGGGGCAGTTGCGTATTGAGAACAGAGCCGAGTGGATGATTGTGAAAGTGGTGCCGGTGATACCTCCGGAGCTCAGACCTTTGGTGCCACTTGATGGCGGAAGGTTTGCCACATCAGACCTGAATGATCTCTACCGGAGAGTTATCATAAGGAACAACAGGCTGAAACGTCTGCTCGAAATCAAGGCGCCTGATGTGATCCTGAGAAACGAAAAGCGTATGCTGCAAGAGGCAGTTGATTCACTTTTCGACAACTCAAGGAAGTCGAGTGCTGTGAAAACAGACTCCAACAGAGCGCTTAAGTCGCTTAGTGACAGCCTTAAGGGGAAGCAAGGGCGCTTCCGGCAAAACCTTTTGGGAAAACGTGTCGACTATTCAGGCCGTTCTGTGATTGTAGTGGGACCCGAACTGAAACTTAATGAGTGTGGTATCCCGAAAAACATGGCATCAGAGCTGTTCAAACCGTTTATTATTCGTAAGATGCTCGAAAGGGGTATCGTAAAAACGGTGAAATCGGCCAAAAAAATTGTAGACAGAAAAGACCCTGTGGTATGGGATATTCTGGAGAGTGTGCTGAAAGGTCATCCGGTTCTTTTGAACAGGGCGCCTACTCTTCACCGTTTGGGTATTCAGGCATTCCAGCCCAAGCTTATCGAAGGGAAAGCGATCCAATTGCACCCGTTGGTGTGTACTGCCTTTAACGCCGACTTCGACGGTGACCAGATGGCTGTGCATGTTCCCCTGGGGAATGCTGCAGTGCTGGAAGCGCAGTTGCTCATGCTCGCATCGCACAATATTCTTAACCCTGCCAATGGGGCTCCCATCACCGTTCCTTCGCAGGATATGGTACTGGGGCTATACTACCTGACCAAAGCCCGTAAATCTACTCCGGAACGTATCGTGAAGGGTGAAGGGAAAACCTTCTACAGCCCCGAAGAGGTGATCATTGCATACAATGAAAGGAGAGTAGATCTGCACGCTGAGGTGCGCGTGAAGATTACCACCGGGGAAAACGAAACCCGGAAGACTGAGTTTGTGGACACCACTGTTGGACGTGTTTTGTTTAACGAAGTGGTGCCCAACAGGTATGGCTATATCAACCAGCTGTTGACCAAAAAATCGTTGCGCGATATCATTGGTGACCTGTTGAAGCACACAGACACAGCCACCACTTCTGCCTTCCTCGATGATATCAAAATGCTTGGTTACAAAATGGCATACGATGGAGGTCTCTCGTTTAATCTCGACGATGTGATTATTCCTGAAGTGAAGCAGGAGCTGATTCAAAAAGCCAATGAGAATATTGAGGAGGTTACTTCGCATTATCAGGATGGTTGGATTACCAACAACGAGCGGTACAACAAGGTGATTGACATCTGGACGCATACCAATTCGCGGTTGACCACCACGCTGATGAATCAGTTGGCCAACGACAACCAGGGCTTTAACCCGGTATACATGATGCTTGACAGTGGTGCGAGGGGCTCGAAAGAGCAGATTCGTCAGTTGAGTGGTATGAGGGGGCTGATGGCCAAGCCGCAGAAGTCAGGTGCTTCTGGTGGTGAGATTATTGAGAACCCCATTTTGTCGAACTTCAAAGAGGGACTTTCGGTACTGGAGTACTTTATCTCCACCCACGGTGCCCGTAAAGGTTTGGCGGATACGGCACTGAAAACGGCTGATGCCGGTTACCTGACACGACGTTTGGTTGATGTGGCGCAGGATGTGATTATCTCTGAACCCGACTGTGGTACCCTTCGTGGCTTGCAGGTGACCGCGCTTAAGAGGAGCGAAGAGGTGGTAGAATCCCTCTATGACAGAATCCTCGGCAGAACCACTTTGCACGATGTGTACCATCCAAGTACCGGTGAGTTGATTATTGAAGCCGGTGAGGAGCTTACCGAAGAACACTCTGCCATCATTGAAGAATCTCCGATCGAAATGCTGGAGATCCGGTCTGTATTGACCTGTGAATCGAAAAGAGGGGTGTGTGCCAAGTGTTACGGCCGAAACTTGTCGACCGGTAAGATGGTGCAAAAAGGTGAGTCGGTGGGTGTGATAGCAGCACAATCGATTGGAGAGCCCGGAACACAGCTTACGCTCAGAACCTTCCACGTGGGGGGTACCGCATCCAATATTGCCACCGCCTCGAGTATCATGGCCAAATACAGTGGTGTGATTGAGTTTGACGAGCTGCGTTCAATCCCGTATACCAGTGACGACGGCCGCAGCTACGACGTGGTGGTGGGCCGGTCAGCAGAACTTAGGCTGGTTGACAAAAACACCGGTATCTTGCTTTCATCCGGACATATACCCTATGGTTCGAACCTCTACTTCAAGGATGGTGATCATGTGACAAAGGATGATCTGATCTGTGAATGGGATGCATACAATGCCACCATCGTATCTGAGGTGTCGGGTGTGGTCCATTTTGAGAACATGATTGAAGGGTTGACATACAGGGTTGAGTCTGATGAGCAAACCGGTTTCCACGACAAGGTGGTGATCGAATCGCGTCAGAAGGCAAAGAATCCTGCCATTCACATTTTAACCAAAGATGGTGAGCTGATCAAGACATACGACCTGCCCATCAATGCGCACCTTGCCGTTGAAGAGAAAGAGATGGTGAAGGCCGGTGGGTTGCTGGTGAAGATACCGAGAGCCATTGGTAAATCAGGTGATATCACGGGTGGTCTTCCTCGTGTTACGGAGCTCTTCGAAGCACGTAACCCGTCAGATCCCGCTGTGGTATCTGAAATCGATGGTGTGGTCTCTTTTGGTAAGAAACTGAAAAGGGGTAACCGTGAGGTGATCATCACATCACGTACCGGAGAAGAGAAGAAGTACCTTATCTCCACCAGCAAGCAGATTCTGGCGCAGGAGAACGACTTCGTGAAGGCGGGAACGCCTCTCTCTGATGGAGCCATTACCCCGAGCGATATTCTGGCCATCAAGGGGCCCACCAAGGTTCAGGAGTACATCGTGAATGAGATTCAGGAGGTGTACCGCTTACAGGGTGTGAAGATCAACGACAAGCACTTTGAGGTGATAGTACGTCAGATGATGCGCAAGGTGGAGATCAACGATCCCGGTGATTCCAGATTCCTGGAGGGTGAAGTGGTGAACAAAATCGACTTCATGGAGGAGAATGACTGGATTTATGGCAAGAAGGTGGTGGTTGACTCAGGCGATTCCAGTGTAATGAAGGCTGGTCAGATCGTTACCCAGCGCAAGTTGCGTGATGAGAACTCACAGCTCAAACGTCGTGACAAGAAACTGGTAGATGCCAGGGATGCTCATCCTGCAACAGGAACTCAGATATTACAGGGTATTACACGTGCTTCGCTGCAAACCAAGAGCTTTATATCAGCGGCATCATTCCAGGAAACCACCAAAGTGTTGACCGAAGCAGCGGTGAACGCAAAGAGTGACACCCTGGAAGGATTGAAAGAGAACGTGATTGTGGGTCATCTCATCCCTGCCGGTACCGGGTTGCGTGAATATGGCGACCTGATCACCGGTTCGCTGGAAGAGTACCAGGCTCTGATGGAGCAAGCCAACATGCCCGAAGAGGTAGCAGAAGAAAAATAACAACAAAAGACGGAGTGGTGCGTTGGCATCATTCAAAGAACAAACAAAAAAAACAGTGTATACTCATGGAAAAAGATAAAAAGAACCCAAACCAGCAGATCAACATTGAATTGACCGAAGAGGTGGCTGAAGGCACCTATGCGAACCTGGCGATTATCACCCATTCGCAAGCGGAGTTTATCGTTGATTTTGTGAATATGATGCCCGGCATACCCAAGGCCAAGGTGAAGTCAAGGATTATCATGACACCTCAACACACCAAGAGGCTCTTCAAAGCATTGAAAGAGAACATCATTAAATTTGAGGCGATGCATGGTGAAATTGTTGTCTCCGACGATATGGGCATGATGCCATTCCCTATGTCAGGGCCCAAAGGGCAAGCATAGGCAAGGATAACGCCTGCCTGGTTTAAAGAGTTAGATCTTATATAAAAGGGAAGGACCGGATTGTTGATCAATACCGGCCCTTCCCTTTGCTTTAGGGGTGAGCCCCCATTTCGTGGCTTTTACCTTTCAGGGTTGCCCTCTGTTTAACGGCTTCTGTCGGGCCCTTCGGGAATGTCAGGTATGGTATATGTACCCTCTTCCAGTTGCTTCAGGATCTCTTCGATGGCCCTGTTGAGCTGATCATCGATGCCCTTATATTCGCGGTGTGGGTCATTGTCAATCTCAATATCAGGCTCTACGCCATGCCCTTCGATGATCCATTCTCCGGTTTCTGATGAGTAGGTGCCAAACTCCGGCTTTTGCAATACACCACCATCAATAAACGGGAGGGAACCACGAATGCCTATTACGCCACCCCAGCTACGGACGCCAATCACAGGGCCGAGGCCATGCTTTTTGAAAGCATAGGGAAACAGATCGCCGTCAGAGGCTGAATACTGGTTGATGAGTAACACCATGGGTCCTGTCATCATGCCGCCGGGCACGGTGGAAGGCTCCATCACATTTCTGGGCGATGAAATACGGATGATCTCGCGCCGTAACCGCTCAATAATCATTGGACTCACATTGCCACCTCCATTGCCGCGACCATCGATGATCAAGGCCTCTTTGGTGAGCTGTGGGTAATAGTATTTGACAAACTCATTTAAGCCGGTCTGCACCATATCGGGGATGTGAAGATAGCCCACACGGCCATCAGTGGCTTCTGACACCTTTCGGATGTTTTCCTGTACCCAGTTAAAGTAATAGAGCTTTGACTCATCAGCAATGGTGCGCACAATCACCTTTCTGGCACCCGCTGGTGTTGGCCTGCTGTTGACAGTGAGCTCAACAGGTGTGTTCGCCTTCCCAACCAACAGCGTATAGAAATTGTCGATCTCTTTCAGGTCTGTTCCGTTGATGGCAATCAGGTAATCACCCTCCGATACATCAACACCCACCTGCGTCAGTGGCGAAACCAACTGGTTGTCCCAGTTTTGCCCTTGCAAAATGCGGGTGATCTGCCAGTAACCGTTCTCAGCCCTGCTGAAATTGGCGCCCAGCAAACCGGTTTGTACCCTGTCAATTTCGTATTTGTCGCCACCACTTACATAAGCATGCCCCACATTCAACTCCCCGATCAACTCCCCGATCAAATAGTTCAGGTCGTTGCGGTCACTCACATAAGGCACCAGCACTGAATACTTGTCGTGCATCGCATCCCAATCAACACGGTGCATCAACGGATCGTAGAAAAAGTCCCTCATCTGACGCCAACTCTCAGTATAGATCTGCATCCACTCTTTCGAGAGATCGGCATGCACAACCATCTGGTCAAAATCAACAGGTTTTTCAGTGGTGATCTTCCTTGTGGGCAGAGAGATCACATAATAAGATCCCCGGGAGGCGACAAGCATCTTTTTTCTGTCGGCACTGACACTGTAGCTCATATTGCGTCCCAACTCAGTCTCTTCGCGCTCTGAGAGGTTGTACATCATCAAACGAGTACCGCTCTCACCGAAATAGTTTTCATTGTAATAGACATTGTTTCCGATGACCTGGAGGTTGTAGTACCCTGAAGGCCTGATGGGGAGTGCAATGATCCTCTCCTGTAGCCCATCTGTGTCAATGGTCACACGGGTTGATTTTTCCTCTTCGTCGTTTGCATCGCTGCTGCGTTGACTGCGCCGCGACTCCCTGCCACGCCGTCCGCTCTCGCCATCATTTGCCTCATCAGCCTTTACAGACACTTCGTCATTCCTTTCTCTAAACGGGTTTTCTGTGCTCTTTGCCAGCGTGATCAAATAGATCCTTGACATATTGCGGTACACGTGGTTCCATTCAGTGTTGCTGTAGATAGGGGTAAAGTCACGGTTTGAGACGAAAGCCAGGTATTTTCCATCGTCGCTGAAGACTGGTGATGAGCAGGAGTGCCACGCCTGGGTCACTTCATGGGTCACACGGGTCTCCAGGTCGTATAACATAATCTGGTGCATACCACTGCGTACCGGCATAGTGTATGTTACCCAACGGCTGTCTGGCGACCAGTTGAACTGGGTGATCTCCCATACCCCGCTTTTGGCCACCCGGGTGATCTCCCTGCTGGTGATGTCAACATAGTTCAACGTTTGATTCCGGTCATTGAATAAGATCTTACGGCTGTCAGGTGACCATGCCAACCTGTAGATGTAGTTGTCCCGGTCTGTGGTGATTTTTCTTGCCGGTTGGTTCCCCGATTGTTCTCTGATGTAGATTTGGTATTCGCCAGATTGGTCAGAGAGGTATGCGATGTATTTCCCATCGGGTGACCACACAGCGGCCCTTTCGTGGCTTCCGGAAGAAGCGGTGAGGTTGCGGGTAATGCCATGTTCTGCCGGTACGGAGAAGATGTCACCACGGGCGC
>SKPS01000195.1 GCA_007119395.1 Lentimicrobiaceae bacterium | reverse complement strand
GCGAAATCTGACAAAGTCAAGACCAGGCAGTTTGGTGAGCCATTTGAACGCGGGTATACCTGAGGTATCCAGTCGTTCATCCAGGTCCAGAAACAGCAGCCAGCGGGTATTGAGCACCACGCCAAGTTCCATTAACAGGTTCCTGTTGTTGAAGTCGTTAAACATACTGTTCACCGGTCTTCGTAGATGAATCACCACCTGGTCACCCATAAAGAGCTCCCCCGTGCCATCGGTGCTTCCGTCGTCGAGCACAACCACACCATCGGAATAGGAGCGGATGTTTTCAAGAAAAGCCGATGCATGACGCTGCTCGTTGTACGCCTGCGTAAAGACAATACAGTTGTATTTTTTAGAAAGCTCACCGGTCTTGACCAGGTTCACTTCATATTTCTTGCACAGGCTTTGTATTTCAGACTGTTGTTGTAAAGACATTGCTCAATCGATAAATATTTTTTGTTGATGCAGGTTGTGCACAGGGTTTGGCAGATTGTTATCGCATTATTCCGGGCAGATCCCATTTGCAGGCATCGATTTCCGTTGATGAGGAACAAAAGTGGGAGCAATGAAATTGAGATGAGCTCTTCATCATCATACCCACAAGCCGCAGTATAGTTTTGCCACTGTTTTCCCCAGGTACAAAATTACGAAATAATCCATGTGCTACCTAGGCAGTGTAGGGGGTTCATGCTGCAGGTATGTAAAAAATGGGTATCTTGCGCCCTGAAAACAATTAATCAACACAAACAAATGTTTACAGGAATAGTAGAGCGTATGGCGCGTGTTGCGTCTATTGAAAGGGATCAGAGCAATATCCATTTCACACTTGAAACGGAGATTGCGAAAGAGTTAAAAGTTGACCAGAGCATGTCACACGATGGTGCTTGTTTAACCGTGGTCAAGGTGATGCCGGAGCAGAACCGTTATGTGGTTACGGCCATTGACGAGACTTTGCAAAAGACCAATTTGGGCACCTGGGAGGTTGGCACTGAGGTCAATTTAGAGCGTAGCATGGTGATGGGCGAGCGGCTTGATGGCCACATTGTGCAGGGGCATGTTGACCAAACGGCGATTTGCACAAAGGTTGAAGAGACCGAAGGGAGCTGGAAGTTCACGTTCAAGTACGATCCGGGTGAGGGCAATATTACAGTGGAGAAGGGCTCCATATCTGTTAACGGGGTAAGCCTTACGGTGGTAGATTCCGAAAAGGATCATTTCTCTGTAGCAATTATTCCGTATACTTATCAGGTGACCAACTTTAAGCACTTCAGGGAGGGCACTATGGTGAACATCGAGTTTGATGTGTTTGGTAAGTACGTTGCCAAGCTGCTTGAGCAATACATGGAAGCCCGCGGCATGTAGGGTGATGGTGTTGTGGGTTTTGCTAAGCTGAGTTCACTGCAATGCGATTGATACTGGCGCCGCTGCAAGATGTTACAGGATATCTGTTCCGGAATGTATGGCAGCGATATTTCGAGGGGCTTGATGAAGGTGTGACACCCTTTTTGCCGGCAGTGACCGGTCTGAAGGTTCGCCGTTGTCATTTGAGGGATGTATTACCTGAACATCAGGATGGAATGATGACCCTTGTGCCTCAGCTCATGGGGAGCGAAGCAGAGGCCATTCTCCGTACCACAGAAGCGATTGCCGGGTTGGGATACCGTGAGGTGAACCTGAACATGGGGTGCCCTTCAGCAACGGTAACCAAGAAACGAAGAGGGTGCGGATTGCTCCCATTCCCCGATATGGTTGACAGATTGCTTGACCATGTGATGCCACATCTGGCACTCCCCCTCTCGGTGAAGATAAGGCTTGGGATGCACTCAAAAGATGAAGTGTGGCCAATAATCAAGGTGTTTAACAACTATCCTTTGCACCGGATCATTGTACATCCCCGTTTGGGTGTTCAGCAGTATGATGGGGAACCTGACCACCAAGCTTTTGCTCAGATGATGCAGGCTACCCAACACCATCTGGTGTACAATGGAGATATCAATACGTTGGAGTATTTTAAAGGGCTGCAACATCGCTTTGCGGGAGTGGATGACTGGATGTTGGGAAGAGGTGTATTGATGAATCCTTTTTTGCCCGGTATGATTAAAGGTGCTTCAATGGTTTCTCCTCAAGAGGCAAAACACCACCTGTTTTCTTTTCAGCAGGAATTGATGGGGGCATACGGGGAGGCTGGATTGCGACCGGAACGGATTGCCGCCAAAACCAAAGAGTACTGGTTCTACTTTTCCCATTGGTTCAAAGAACAGGAAACGATATGGTACCGCATCAGCAGGTCAACAAAACCTCAGGAGATAAAAACAGCCATTTCAGAAGCCTTCAAAAATGATCTCGCACTTTTTGATTAACTTTGCCCCTAATAGGACTGAATGAAAAACAAGAATTGTCCGGAGCGAAGCCCATTTGTGGCATTGTAACATATTCCGGATCGAATCAAAGAAAGCAAACTGTCATGTCACTCTTCCGTTCAAGAAATACGTTGTTCTTATTGTTTCTACTGGCAACTTTCTTATTTGTGGCTTGCAGTTCCCAGGCCAGAACACGTCGCAGCGTAAGAAAAAGCTGTGAGTGCCGCAGGTGGACACAGGTGGTGACTCCTCCTCCTCCATCAACCCACCAACCGGTTCTATATTACTCACATTGTTGAATATGTCGGATGAAACCACTACTTTTGCGCGCTTCAATGCGAAGCTTGTCGGATGGCTCAGCGTATTGATTCACAGTTGAGTCATGAATGAACAACCACATCAATTATGAACAAACACCACTATTGCATTATCATGGCCGGTGGCGTAGGCGTACGATTCTGGCCTATCAGCACCACCAACAGGCCAAAACAGTTTATAGACATTCTGGGTACAGGGGAGACCCTCATTCAAATGACCTATAAACGGTTTGAGAAGATTATTCCTTCTGAAAACATCTATGTGGTAACCAATACCCGTTACCGTGAACTGGTGCAAGAGCAGCTTCCCATGCTGGATGAATCTCAGATTCTTTGCGAGCCGGCGCGTAGGAATACCGCCCCCTGTATCGCCTATGCCAGTTTTAAGATTCACAAAAAAGATCCGGAAGCCAATCTGGTGGTTGCACCCAGTGACCATGTCATCTTGCAGGAGGAGAATTTTTTGCGGGTGATCAGCTCGGCTCTGAAAGCTTCTGCATCAAACGGGCACTTGCTCACTCTGGGGATCAAACCCAACCGACCCGATACTGGGTATGGGTACATTCAGTTTAAAGAGGAGGTCCCTTTCCCTGAAAATCCACGCATCAGACGGGTGAAGACCTTCACTGAGAAGCCGGCTTTGGAGATGGCCAAATCGTTTCTGAGTAGTGGTGACTTTCTGTGGAATTCAGGAATCTTTATCTGGAAAGCGAACAGCATTATCGAGGCATTTGACAAATACCTCCCGGAAGTTTCAACGGTATTCCGTGAGGGTGATGAGTCTTATAACACTTCCGAAGAAGACGCTTTTATCAGCAAAGCGTATTCGGTATGCACAAATATTTCAATTGACTACGGCGTCATGGAGAAGGCCGATAATGTGCTTGTGTTTATGGCTGATTTTGGCTGGTCGGATCTGGGCACCTGGGGTTCGCTCTATGAACATACCCCCCAAACCGCAGAACGCAATGCCGTGATTGGTGGAAAAGTGCAGCTGTATGATTCACATGATTGCATCGTGCACCTGCCAAAGGAAAAGATCGCAGTAGTGCAAAAGCTGGATGGCTATATTGTTGTTGAAGAGAACAATATGTTGTTGATTTGTCGCAAGGAGGATGAACAGCATATTCGTCATTATGTGAATGAGGTGCGGGAAAAAAACGGTGAACAGTTCGTTTAACAAACATTAAAAGGAGATTGTGATGAGGAGATTATTGGCATTATTGCTTTTGTTGGCCCTTTGGGGTCCGGTGCGTTCCGATGAGGGGATGTGGTTGCCGAAGTTGATTCACAGGTTGGATTATGCTGAATTGCAACAGCGTGGTTTGCAGTTAACGCCTGAGGAGATTTATTCGGTGAACCAGGCATCACTGAAGGATGCCATCGTTATTTTTGGTCGTGGTTGTACCGGAGAGATGATATCGGCTGAAGGGCTGCTACTCACCAACCACCATTGTGGTTATGGAAACATACAAAGCTTAAGTTCCACTGAGAACGACTATCTCACCGAGGGTTTCTGGGCGATGACTCGCGAGGATGAGTTGCCCGCTTCGGGATTGACGGCCAGTTTTCTGATTCGGATGGAAGATGTAACGGAGCGCATATTGGATGCTGTAAGTGATATCACTGATGAAGCTGAGCGTAGGGCTGAGGTGAACCGCTTAATGGGGCAGATTGCGCGTGAGGCCACTGAAGAGACCCATTATCAAGGTTCAGTACGAGAGTTTTATGCCGGAAATGAGTACTATCTCTTTATTTATGAAGTATTTACAGATGTACGCTTGGTGGGTGCGCCCCCCAGTTCCATCGGAAAATTTGGTGCTGACACCGACAATTGGATGTGGCCTCGCCACACCGGTGACTTTGCGCTCTTCAGGGTCTATATGGGCCCCGATGGCAAACCTGCTCCTTATGCAGAAGAGAATGTGCCTTACAGACCCAACCACTTCCTTCCAATCTCTATCGCCGGAGTGCAGGAAGGTGATTTTTCCATGATCCTGGGATACCCCGGTGGCACCGATAGGTACCTCACCTCCTGGGGCATCGACCTTAACATCAGGTCAACCTACCCAACTCGTGTTGACATCCGGAAAAAGAAAATGGATATCATCATGGAAGATATGCAGGCAGACCCGGCTGTGCGGATTCAGTACGCTTCAAAATATGCCAGAATCTCCAACTACTGGAAGAATTTTATGGGCATGGGTGAAGCGCTGCAACGCCTGCAGGTTGCCGACAGCAAGAGGGAGCTCGAAGAGCGGTTAAGTGACTGGATTATGGAAGATCCCGACAGGATAGTGAAATACGGAACCATGCTGCAGGAGATGGAAGAAGTGTACCAGGCCATGGAAGCATACAATGTGAAACGTTATGCTTTTATTGAAGCGTATCGTACAGGTAGCGAGCTTCTCGCGTTGGCCGGACAACTCAATGGGTATGTTAACTACCTGAAGAGTGACAGGGTAACCGACGAGCGCACCGACGACTACCTGGAGAGGGTAGGGCGCCACATTGAGAATCTTTTCAAAGACCTGAATGTGCCTACCGATCAGAAGCTGCTGGCTGGCATGCTACAAATATACTACGAGATGGTTCCTCAACACCAGCAGCCTGAAATGTTACGCAGGCTTGGAAGCCGAAACAATGGTGACTTTAGCGGTTATGCTCAAAGGGTATTCCGCAGAACCTTCTTCACCAGCCATGATAAGATCATGGAAGCACTCAATCGCCGTAATCCAAGAGTGATCGAAAGGGATCCCCTGTTTCAGCTCGCCTCGGCATTTCTTGAGAGCTGGGAAGCCATGCAAGATGAAATTAATGCCAACGACTTGAAGCTAAACAGAAACCGCCGTCTGTTTATTGCTGCTTTGCGCGAGATGGACAGCCACAAAGAGTTTTACCCTGATGCCAACTTCACCATGCGCATTACGTTTGGTTCGGTGAAAGGATACAGCCCCGCAGATGCAGTCGATTACCACTACCTGACCACCATGACCGGTATCATGGAAAAAGAGGATCCTGACAACTGGGAGTTCGTAGTGCCTGACCTGCTCAAAGAGCTCTACGAAAAACGGGATTTTGGCCCCTATGCCATGAAAGATGGTCGTATGCCTGTGAATTTTCTCACTGACCATGACATCACAGGAGGTAACAGTGGCAGTCCGGTGATCAATGGGAAAGGTGAACTGGTAGGACTCGCCTTCGACGGCAACTGGGAAGCCCTGAGCGGCGACATCCACTTTGAACCCAATGTGCAAAGAACCATCAATGTAGACATGCGTTATGTGCTCTTTGTGATTGAAAAATTCGGAAACGCAGGGCACCTGCTTAAAGAGATGAACATCGTATCTACTCGCCCGGTCAGGTCTTCAGTAATTGAAACCACACCGCCGGAATCGAAAAAGGAGATCACACCGGAGTATCCGGTGCCAACGAGATAATCCCAGGGTTGCCCCGTCGAACAGCCAATCCCTCAGAGCAGTAATGCACCGCATCTGCAATGCTCTAAGAAACATGTCCAACGTGTAGAAAAGAGACAGAGTCAATCAAAATTACAGTCGGCCATTCAGCATAAAGAATGGCCGACTGTTCATTTACAACAGTGTAAGCGATTGAATGCTAATGCTATAAGGAGAAGCGATGCATTTTTTTTCAAATATATCGGGATTTATGTTGCATTGTAAGGGGAAATACACTATCTTTATCGCGTTGAAAAAGCACCCTCCTTGCCCTTACCTTTTTGCTTGAACGTCGAATTAACTTGTCTTAAGTGTTATAACTCATCTGAAGAAAGAACCATTGAACAAAAGTACCCATAACAAAAACACACTATTATGAGAAAGATTTTCACACTTTTGGCCGTGTTGGCCTTGTCGGCTACGATGTTTTTCGTAGGCTGCAACAAAGACGAATCCTTCATCCCGATCAAGCAGGTTGATGGAATCGATGTAACCATTCCGAGGATTTTACTGAAGGATGGTAAGATTACAATGTTTGTATCGGTGACCGATTTATCGGGTAATCCGATCAAAGACATCAATGCATCCAACATGAGGATTGATGTAATTCACGAGGGGCAGACCACCGGTATTGGCGGTTTTTCGCTGCAGTCCACTCCGGGAACTCCCACCCCCATTGCGGCTGCGCTCACCATGGACTATTCCGGCAGCATGTATTTTGACACAGCGTTTGTTCCTGCCATGGAGGCTGCTGTGAAGACTTTCATCTCACTGAAAGGATTAACAGACAAGGTGGAGATTATTAAGTTTGACAATATAGTGCATGTTGTACAGTCTTTCACGGCTGATACGGTATTGCTGTACGCTGCTGTTGACAGCTCGCTCTCGCTGGGTGGTGCCACTGCTTTTTATGAGGCTTGTATTGTGGGGCTGGTGAATGCTGATGCTGAGGTAGCCAACACCCCCAACGTATTGCCGGCCGTACTGGGGTTCACCGATGGTGTCAACAACAGACCTCCACACAATGTTGATTCTGTTATCAGCACAGCCTTGCAGTTGCAAATCCCGATTTATACACTTGGATTTGGTGGCACACCCACCTATATCCCCGATACAGCTACACTGCGACATATCGCTGACACTACCGGAGGTCGTTATTACTGGACCCCGGACCCTGCCGACCTGCAGCAGATGTATCAGTACGTGAATGGCCAGCTGAGCAGTGCCGTGGTGATTGGCTTCCCATGGGGAGCAAAATCGAATGCAACCATCCGGGTAACCGTTTACTACCAAGGCCATCAAGGCAAAGCTGAAAAAATGATTTCGTATTAAGCAATACCCAACAATTCAAACAGCATATGGCTGCCGCAAACCCGGCAGCCATATCTGTATCAGATCAGGTCATGAACAGATACCCTTTGTTGCTGGTTTTTGCGTTGATATTGGGGTTACTGGCCTGCACTGCGGTGTTGGAAGGGCAAAACCTCTACCCACATCATACACCCTATGGTCTGGCCTCACAATTTGCCGATCACACTGAAGTTGATCCGGAGGGGTCACTTGTGGTTGATTCAGTGCCCCTATATATATGGTATGCAGACACTCTGCCGGCCATTTGGATATACGGTTTTGTTGAACACCCGGGT
>SKPS01000311.1 GCA_007119395.1 Lentimicrobiaceae bacterium | reverse complement strand
GGTTCGCTCCATACACCTATAGCTGGAACGGCATCCCCGGTCAACAGTACCAGACCACCGCAACCGCTTCCGGCCAGATGGTGCTATTGGTAACCGATCAGTTCAACTGCACCGCCACCGATACAGCGCAGCTCACCGCCTGGCCAAATCCGGTACTCGACCCATTGACCGATGACACCGTGTGTTACAATACCACCGCCAACCTGACTGCCTCCGCCACCGGCGGCACAGGCGCCATCAGCTACCTCTGGAGCACCACCGAAACCACCGCCACCATCACCCCGATTATCACACAAAACACCCAGTTTACCGTTACCGCCACCGATATCAATAACTGTTCAACCAATGGAACCATCATGGTGCTGGTATCCAATCCCGCTGTGTCGTTGGGTAATAATGACACCACCTGTATTGGCACTGTGGTACCATTCAATGCTATGGCCACCGGCGGATTCGGGCCGTACCATTACACCTGGTCAACCGGAGGCACCGGAGCACAAGTGGATGTCACCGTGCTTACAGACACTTGCGTTACCGTCTCGGTGACCGACCACCTGGGGTGCCCAGCCACCGACACACGTTGTGTGGTTGTGAGCCAGGTAACAGCCGATGCCGGTGTTGACCAGGCTGTGTGCGAAGGGGAGCAGGTGACCTTCAACGGCACCGCCACCAACGGGTTCGCTCCATACACCTATAGCTGGAACGGCATCCCCGGTCAACAGTACCAGACCACCGCAACCGCTTCCGGCCAGATGGTGCTATTGGTGACCGATCAGTTCAACTGCACCGCCACTGATACAGCGCAGCTCACCGCCTGGCCAAATCCGGTACTCGACCCATTGGCCGACGACACCGTGTGTTACAACACCACCGCCAACCTGACCGCATCCGCCACCGGCGGAACAGGCGCCATCAGCTACCTGTGGAGCACCACCGAAACCACCGCCACCATCAACCCGATTATCACACAAAACACCCAGTTTACCGTTACCGCCACCGATATCAATAACTGTGAGGCCACCGGAACCGTCATGGTGCTGGTCTCTAACCCGTCGGTAACGCTGGGATCGGATGACACCACCTGCATCGGCACCCTTGTGCCGTATAACGCTGTGGCCACCGGAGGATTCGGGCCGTACCATTACACCTGGTCAACCGGAGGTACCGGAGCACAAGTGGATGTCACGGTGCTGACAGACAGTTGTGTCACCGTTTCAATAACCGACCACCTGGGGTGCCCCGCCGATGACACACGCTGCATTGTGGTGAGCCATGTGACAGCCGATGCCGGTGCTGATCAGGCTGTGTGCGAAGGGGAGCAGGTGACCTTCAACGGCACCGCCACCAACGGGTTCGCTCCATACACCTATAGCTGGAACGGCATCCCCGGACAGCAGTACCAGACCACCGCAACCGCTTCCGGCCAGATGGTGCTATTGGTAACCGATCAGTTCAACTGCACCGCCACCGATACAGCACAGCTCACCGCCTGGCCAAATCCAGTACTCGACCCATTGACCGATGACACCGTGTGTTACAATACCACCGCCAACCTGACTGCCTCCGCCACCGGCGGCACAGGCGCCATCAGCTACCTGTGGAGCACCACCGAAACCACCGCCACCATCACCCCGCTCATCACACAAAACACCCAGTATTGGGTGCAGGCCACCGATATCAACAACTGCCAAACCTCTGATAGCTTGTGGGTACTGGTCTCCAACCCTTCAGTAACGTTAGGATCGGATGACACCCTTTGCCTCGGACAAACGCTTACTCTGGCAGGACAGGTCACCGGAGGGTTCGGGCCCTACAGCTACAACTGGTCAACAGGAGCCGTTACCCCGCAAATCAACATCACCGGAACCACTGACACCTGCATCACCCTGGAGGTGCTTGACCTCATCGGGTGTGCTGCCATCGACACCATGTGCATCGTGGTGAACCTGCTTGCAGTAGATGCCGGAGCCGATGTGACCCAATGCCCCGGAGAAGCACTCACCCTTACGGCTGTCACCACCGGTGGATTCGGTGCCATCACCTACCAATGGAGCACCGGAGCCACAGTGGCCAACACCGTGGCATACCCCACCACTGACTCCACCTTCGTGGTCACAGTGCACGATGCCTTCGGCTGCCAGGCACACGACTCCCTGAGCGCCACCATGCACCCCGTGCCTATGCCCAACCTGGGACCCGACATCACCATGTGCATCAACCATGTGGTAACCCTCGACCCCGGGACAGGATTCGCATCCTACCTCTGGTCAACAGGTGACAACACCCAAACCATCACCCTCGACGGATCACAAATGAGTACAGGTACGCACAATTACAGCGTTACCGTGACCAATACCGAAGGGTGCAACAATTCCGATACCATCACCGTGGAAGTGGATCCCTGTTACGGCATCGATGAGGCCAAGGGTGCAGAGAGGTTTGTGATGGCACCAAATCCTGCCACCCACTTTGTCAACCTGGTACTCCCTGTAGAAGGAGAAGTGCTGATCGTGATCTACGACGCCAAAGGGGCTGTTGTAGACCAGCACCGGAAACAAAGTGCCGATGCCAACCCGATCACCCTCAATGTAGGGCACCTGGCACCCGGACTCTACCATATCGCAGTAAGATCGCGTGAAGAGGTAATGCATGGCAGACTGGTGGTAAGGAGGTGATAATATGATGATTACGAATTAACAAAATACACCAACCTATGAAAAGAGTATTGTTTTTATTGTTGACAGCCATACTGACTGTGACTGTTGCCTGCGACAAGGAGGAGAAGAAGGACGACAATGGCGATGACAAGAAGGATACAGTATTGAAGGCGGAGATCCACACGGCAAAAGGCGTGATGAAGGTGGAGTTCTTTGCTGAGGATGCGCCCAACACGGTGGCCAATTTCGTGAAGCTGGCCAATGAGAAGTTTTATGATGGCCTCACTTTCCACCGGGTAGTGCCCAATTTCGTGATCCAGGGAGGTTGTCCGAACGGCAACGGTACCGGTGGTCCGGGCTACACTATCCTTTGTGAGACCTCCGGAGGCAACCAGTATCACGACCGTGGTGTGCTGTCGATGGCCCATGCAGGGACAGACACTGGAGGTTCACAGTTTTTTATCTGCCATAACAGAGAAAACACCGCCCATCTCGACGGTGTTCACACTGTGTTTGGTAAGGTGTACGAAGGGGTTGAGGTCGTAGACCTGATTCAGGAGCACGACCTCATTACCAAGATTGTGATTGTGGAGGAGTAGTACTTCTCCTTTTCACCTCTGTTGATTACTCCTGTTCGCCCAGGAACCGTTCAGCTTCGATGGCGGCCATGCACCCTGTGCCGGCTGCCGTAACGGCCTGACGGTAGATTTTATCCTGCACATCGCCGGCAGCGAATACCCCCGGAATATTGGTGGCGGTGGAGTCGGGTTTGGTGATCAGGTAACCCATCTCGTCCATGTCAAGTACCCCTTTGAAGAGGTCTGTGTTGGGCGTATGTCCGATCGCCACAAAGAACCCCTCGATGTCGAGCTTGCGCTCTTCGCCTGAGTTTACATCCTGAATGATCACCCCGTTCACGGTTTGGTCTCCAACAATCTCTTTGGGCACGCTGTTCCACACCATTTCGATGTTGGGCGTTTTGAACACTCTGTGTTGCATTGCTTTGGAAGCCCTGAGTTCATCACGTCGATGGATCAGGTACACCTTGCTGCACAGGTTGGCCAGGTAGGTAGCCTCTTCAGCGGCGGTGTCACCACCACCCACTACTGCCACATCTTTGCCACGGTAAAAGAATCCATCGCAGGTGGCACAGGCCGAGACGCCAAAACCGTTGAACTTCTTCTCACTCTCGAGTCCCAGCCATTTGGCCGAAGCGCCTGTGGCGATGATCACCGTGTCGGCATGGATCTCCTTGCCGTCGTCGGCTGTCGCCTTGAAAGGGCGTGAGGAGAAGTCAACACCGGTAACAATGCCCCAACGCACGTCAGTGCCGAAACGGGCACACTGCTTCTTCAGGTCCTCCATCATCTCCGGCCCGGTAATGCCATCAGGATAACCGGGATAATTCTCCACATCGGTGGTAATGGTGAGCTGTCCACCGGGCTGCAACCCCTGGTAGAGGATCGGCTTGAGATCGGCTCTGGCAGCATAAATACCGGCAGTATATCCGGCCGGCCCCGATCCAATGATCAGGCATTTGGTCTTTTCAATCGTTTGACTCATGGGTTGTGTGTGTTTTTTTTCGGTTGCAAAGATAGGGGAAAAAATGTGAGGATGTGAGGATGTGCTAATGTGCTGATGTGCTAATGTGCTGATGTGCTGATGTGCTGATGTGCTGATGTGCTGATGTGCTGATGTGCTAATGTGCTCATTAGCTGATGTGTTATTATTCTCTGTATCTTAGCTGCATGAAACCGGTTATGGCTGGATTGTTTGTTGCAGTTCTGGTGTTGGGCCATCAGTGGGTGTATGCTGATTCTCCACCGGACGGGGATTACCCTTTCAAACTGAATCGTATCAAAAAGGGTAAACCCTACTCCTACCCTATTGGCAATGATTCGATTCAGGCGTTTTTGATTTTGGTTTTTGATTCAGACAAAGCCATAGACAGCGCCTTTGTGGTTGGTCCCGGCGGGCAGAAGTATGGCATTCATGACACCACCGCGGGGTCATACAAGAGTGTGTTTTACATTGAGATACAAGACGCTGATTACCATGCTGAAATCACCGTAACTGTTCGGCGCCCCGGTAAATCAATAAAAATCACAGTTAGAAGTAAAACTACCGCAAACAAGATAGAATATGTATACGGTGCCGGAAGATTGCTATGGGTTCAAGTTGGAAACTATGAGGAAACCAGCGCTATAAAATGGTCTACCGGTTTTCAAAACTCCAGGTTTTCGCGAATATGTTACAAATCTGACGCCGAGGATCTTGACAAGGAGATCTTCAAAAGACCATTATACTTAGATTCATGCTTCAGTCATTCTTCATTCGGCAAACTCACTAGAAAAACCATGCGGTTTGGTGAGGTTGACACCACATACATATTTTACTCGTCGGGCAAACTTAGGCAAGTCTCATGGGATAACAGAAGAACACAGTTTATTGTTACAATGCCCTTTCCAGGCTATGCAAGTTATCCATCCAACAGGGAGTATAACAGACGGGGTGTGGTTGTTAGATTGCACTATTTTGATCGAGAGCAAGATGCTTTAATTGATATTCGTTACAATAACAGCGGTGAACCCAGACGTATTTGCAAGTGGTTTCGCGAAACAGAGGAGTGCACATGGTATCGCCGGGATGGTACTGTCAGGAGAACAAAAAGCTGGGAGAGAGAGAGGTTTATTCACAAGGTTGATTGGGATTTTGACATAGAAACTTTATACTAACTTGGGATGTGGGGGAAGCTACTAATGTGCAGATGTGTTAATGGGTTAATGTGTTAATGTGAGAAATGGTGATATCTTTACCGACATAAAGAAAAACTGAACAGAACCATGAAGATTTTAACAAAGGTGATAATCGCCATTATTGCGGTTGTGTATATGCAGCAGCTACATGCACAAGATCATCCCGAGTTAGGGATTTGGAACATCACAGGAAAATGCATCTATTATTCTCAGGGATCATTCACCCACAACCAAATTGATTCTATCGTATCAACCTTGCCATTTGGCAGGGATTCAGTGCTATTGGTCTATATTGGTACGCAAATCCCAAACATAAAAGGTTATAACCTGCATAGAGAGCACTTTAAAGTGGATCTTCATCCTATGCGAGCTATAGGGCCAGGTATTCAGCGTCATGGTTTTTTGATTCTTAACGACACACTGGATAATTATATGCGGAGCGACACAATGCTTATGCATTACTGCATTCCTTATCGTGATTCAATCCCGGATGGAGTTTGGATCAGGTACATACATGATCATTATGGCAAATATCGTGATGCACAGAAAACAATCTCTAATGGGCTTTTTGACGGGGAATTTCTAACCTGGTTCCCAGACGGCAGATCAAGAGGCCGGACGTTATTAAATAAAGGGTATATAGAAAGTGACGACACTTTTTTAGTTGTCCCATTATTTAATGGTGGTCATTATTTTGAATACCGAGAATACGAATGCAATATTTTAACCAAAATGATCGTTCTGGATAGCTCTTGGAGTCTGAAACACTATTATGAATACGATGGTGTTTCAATCGTCATTCTTGATAAGAAATTAGCAACGATTATTCCCAATTATAAAAATGTCTATCACGGCAAAACCTATAATTTTGATACCATAACTGGAGAAATCATCGCCATAACACGACATCATTTTGGAGAATTCATAGAAAGGATTGAACTAATTGAGCAAGAGCAAGAAAGTGATTATTGAAACGGGGTTTTTGACGGAATAAACACTAAACCCGGGCGTCTTCTATTCAACACACTTCTCGGGTTGCCGTTGCTATGGCTTTTTGCCTTCGGTTGTACCCGGAGCTATTGAGGGTCTCTTTGCCATAAGGTTTGGCTCACGATACCGCAGTCATCAGGCAACTAAAAATTCCCGGGATCAAGGTTTTTTGACCACCGAATATCGAACAAGGAACATCGAACACCAGAGTTTTTTGAACACCGAATATCGAACAAGGAACATCGAACACCGAAGTGCTGATGAATAGAGGAATGCAGAATAAGCCCCCATGTAGTGCATACACCCCACTGCCACCGGCGCAATGATTGCAGATTGCGGATTAGCGATTGCAGATTTTTGATGTGTTTATGAATCAATTCAATAGATGACCCGAGCAACGCAAATACAACCTACCGTCACCTGCGACCACCCGCAGCAATCCGGGTATATTCATCATTCAAAAACACTTCATCATTCGTTAATCGGTGTTCCTTGTTCGGTGTTCAAAAACCCCTCTCTAAATCTCTCCCCTGCGAGGGGAGAGACTTTTTCTTACCGCATTGCTGTCCCTTTTACCATAGGTACTTATGGTCTCGGATTTCTGGGGGAACAAAAGAGAAAACTCACTTTTCCCCCGGCCAGCTGTCGGAAACAGGCAATTCTGTCGTATATTTGTCGTGACAGGTTTGTTTCCGGGTGATGGGGTTCTGGCCGGAAATCAAACCAAGTGAACAAACACAATTTTTAGCCCCAAAAAAAATAAGCAATTATGAAACACTGTCGGTTATCGCATTTTATTATTATTCAAGCAACTTTCATAATAATCCTTGCTTCATGTAATAGAGGAATAAAAATACATGAATGCGTTGAAAACAAATTCACCGATCAAGTTTTATCGGTTTTTAATCTCTCAAACAATTTAGAGGATTCATTGGTTGAGCATGGATTTCTAATCAAAAATGATATTAATTCATACAAACACCTGGTTGCTCAAAATCTTGATAGCCCACGGATTGTTGATAGTATTTTTTATTCCAGGAACATAGATGCTGTCGCGTTCATCTCATCACCATCGACACAGTCAAAAATTTATTCCTGTTTTAATTCTTATTTTTCTTCCGGCTTAAGGAATGATAGAATTGGAAAAAATGATACACTTGAATCATTATGTTATTCTATTTTAACACTATTGCACGAATCTTTCATTTCCAGTTCTGAAGAACTTGATTTTTTTTTCCAAGAAATATCAAATGAAGACTTAAACAATCCTTTACTTCAACTCGTCTTAATATCATTAGTTTTTATCGGCGGTTTATGAACAATGTAGCACACCTCTTCTGGAGTGATGAGATTATGCAAAATAATGGGGGTGTTTTTTGCAG
>SKPS01000176.1 GCA_007119395.1 Lentimicrobiaceae bacterium | reverse complement strand
TTATAGCATTTTATAAGCAATGCATTGTCCTTTTGAGATTCAGCGATCGCCAAAGCATTCAGGTAGTACTGGAAGGCCTCGACAAAACGGTTGGTTGACTGGAGTACCTCCCCTACTGTTAGAAAACCTAATGCTTTCAAAGAGGGGTTTCGTTGGCTTTCAGACAATGCCAATGCCTTGTGCGCATAACTCAAAGCCTCATCATACCGGAAAAGAGCCCGAAAAGCATTGGCTATAAACACATTGGTAAGTAAAGTTTTCACCGGATCTGCTATCTCCACAGCGATACGATCAGCCCTGGCGGCAATTTCAATGGCCTTCTCATTGATAAATCCAAGCTCATACATGGAAAGGTAGTGATTCAGACTGTACAGGATCACGTTTGTGTTGAAGGTAGATTCAGCAAGTCTTATTGCTTCGCATGCTAGAGAATCAGCAAGGGAAAAATTACCCGACCAGTAGTAGTGGTACTTTGACTTGTTGATAAGCTCAACCACCTCCACGGGTGTATCAGATGGTTTTGGGAAATACAGGTCTATCTGTTGTGCATGGATGGATGAATGCTTATTCATCATCAAAGGTGAGATCAGCAAAAATGAAACGCCTAATGTGCATCGCAGCAATACCCGGAAATGGTTTCTCATCATGAAGTGCTTTAGTATAGACTAGAGTTTCCTTACAGACGATAGAATAAAACCCATTTATTCATTCACTGATTGTCATGAAAAAACATTCAGCAAATGACTTTTACACAGCAAAGCTTCATGTGTAAAGGTACGGCATTTTTACCCAACCTCAACAAAAGCACCTTGGTTTTTTTGAAAAGCTTACAGAGTGAAGGGTGGTTGACTGACTGCAGATCCTTTCCTCGTTTGGGATTAGGCTCAAATCTTTTTTACCTGTTATCCGTTAAAAACGCTCTGTTTCCGACGTTCCGGATTTCCCTGCCAGACTCACCAATGGGTTCAGCAGCAGCGATGAGACCATGCCGATGGTTCCCGCTTCGGGGGATGACATACCCATAAAGTAGAGGGTGAGACAGATGGCGAGTCCGCCGATGCCGGAGACGAAAGCTCCGTTTCGGGTGGCGGTTTTGGTGAACAGTCCCCAGATAAAGGGTCCCAGGAAAAACGACCCCAGGGCGCCCCAGGAGATGCCGAGGATCTCAACAATCACATCGAGCTCCACCGCGGCAAACAACACGGCCAGCAGAACAAATACCGCACTCATCACCCGCATCATCAGGGTGATTTTCTTGTCCGACATGTTTCTGTTCACAAAGCCGTTCCAGAAATCCTTGGTGAATGAGGAGCTGGAGATAATCACCAGCGAGGCGAGGGTTGACATTGATGCAGAGAGGATCAGCAGCAGTATGATCACCGAGAGTGACGCCGGCATCACATTGGTGAGTAGCTCCGGCATCAGCTTGTCGAAATCGGGAGCGCCGTTTTGGAAGATCCCGGGAGCGGTATCCGGGGTAAGGAACACCCTTGTGGTGGAACCCATAAAGTAAGCGATGCCACCGATGATCACAGCGAAGAAGGTGGAGGCGAAAGCACCGATACGTACGGCACGTCTGTCGCGGATGGCATAAAACTTCGCCACAAGTTGGGGCATGGCAAACGGCGCAATACTGGTCAGGAACACCAGCGCCAGCAGCGGCCACCACCCCGGAGGGCCAACCCACGACACCAGCTTTGGCTCGAGCGCACGCAGCGTGTCACTGATCTGAACAACTCCTCCCCCTTTGTCAACAGTAAAGTAGAGCAACAGCAATACACTTACCGTCATAATCAATCCGAAAATCATATCAATCATCGCCATCGACTTGTACCCACCCAGCACAATATAAGAGGCGGTGAAAATGCCCATCGCAATCAGGATGTATCCATAAGGCACCCCCAGCGAAATCTCGAAGAGGTAGGAAAGCCCCATAAAGACCGCTGCCGAATAGGGAATCAGAAAGATAAAGATCACAATGGCAGAGAGGAGCTTAAAGGCTGAAGAGCCATATCGTTTCTCGAGAAACTCACTCATGGTAGCCACATTGTAGCTCACCGAAACCTGTTTAATGCGCCACCCAAGCAACTTCCACACCAAAAAGACACCCACAATGGCGTTGAACAAAGCGATCCACAAGCCCGAATAGCCAAAGCCCCAGCCAATCTTTCCGGCAAAGCCGATAAAAAGCACCGCCGAGAAGTAGGCTGTACCATAAGAGAAGGCCGACATCCAGGGCCCCACATTGCCACCTCCCAGCAAGAAATCCTTCGAAGAACGGGTCTTCCGTAACCCAATAATTCCAATGGTAACCACCATGATCGCATACAGCGCAATCACTATTATCTTTGTCATCATAGTACCTTGTGTTTTAAGAGCGCGAAAATAGTGAAGATAATTATGAATTATGAATAATAAATGATGAATGCGCGTCACTGAGCCTCTGCGTGGCAAAGCGGCAACCATTCGCTGAGATATCATAAACCGGGAAACATGTAGTTTAGTAGATTGTAATCTGTTTTTATTATGTTTTTTGATGATTATATTCCTTGTTTATCGAATTTTCGGAATATGTACCAATTTTTGTATTTTTGGGCCAAATAAAAAAGATATGGGACAAAATGCACCACATTTCAAACTGACTAAGCTTCCTCCGCCGAGAGAACAGGTCGAAACCATTGAAATACTGAGACAAACGACCAAATCCACAGCGGCACTGGCTGAGCTGAAAGGGATTGCCAACACCATCCCGAACCAATCGATGCTTATCAATGCGATCGTTTTACAGGAGGCTAAGGATAGCTCAGAAATTGAAAACATCATCACTTCACAGGATGAACTCTACAAAGCTTTGACCGTCAACCCCACCAACATTTCTGCACAAACCAAGGAAGTGGTTAACTACCGCAGGGCCATTCTGCACGGGTTGAATCTTACGCGCAATCAGGGGTTTTTGAGGATGAATGACATCGTGAGCATTCAACAACATCTGGTTGACAGCACGGCAGGCATCAGAAGTGTACCTGGTACAGTACTTAAAAATGACACAACAGGGGAAATCGTTTATACCCCACCTCAGGACAAGGAGGAGATCCTTGATTTAATGGCTGATTTTGTGGAACATTTTAATCAAAAAGAGGATCTGTCTCCCCTCATCAGTCTTGCCGTATTGCATTATCAGTTTGAAAGCATCCACCCCTTTTATGATGGCAACGGGAGAACAGGCCGTATACTAAACATTCTATATCTGATACTTAACGAGTTGATAGAGGCGCCCATTCTCTATTTAAGCTCCTACATCATTGCACATAAGCAGGCATATTACCGTCTTTTAAACCAAACCAACTCGACAGGTCAATGGGCTGAATGGATCATGTTTATGCTAAAAGCTGTTGAAACAACATCCAAAGACACCATATCGAAAATAACCAATATCAGAGATCATCTGGAGCTGACCTTACGCAACGTGCAGCAAAAAGCACCTAAGCTCTACCGTAAAGAGCTGGTGGAACTATTGTTTGAGCAACCCTATTCCAGGATCGACTGTGTGGTTAATAAACTTGGAGTTGAGAGGAAGGCTGCCTCAAGATACCTCAAAGGGCTGCAAGAGATAGGGGTATTGGAATCTCAAAAGATAGGGAGAGAAGTGGTTTACATCAACCGGGATTTGGTAGAAATATTGAAACAATAGCGATGAAGTAATCGGCATGCCAGTGGCGAACCCATTTCCAAAGCAATTGATGTCGGAACTTGCCTTTGCATCTCTGCGCCTCTGCCTGAAAAACCCTCCGCGTCTCCGCGCCTCCGCGTGAAAAAAAAAAACAGCGTCTCTCCGCGTCTCCGCGTGAAAAAACTGCCGCAGTGGAGGTGCTACTTTTCTGGTTTACGTACAATGCAAGGATTGGGTTCAGATACGGAATGCTCGTTGCATCCGTTCGATCTCATCTCGGGGAATCTGTTGCTCACCGGCTATCCGGTGCCAGTTACCTATTGATTTCAGGACTTCGGCATGGATGTCTTTTGCCCGGGTAGGGGATATTTTAAAATAGCGTGCTACGGCAAAAGCCAGGCCGGCATCCAAACTATTATCGGTTTCGGAAATATTGAGGCATAGTCCGGCACCATAAGGGTTTGGATTCATGTCATAGGCAGGGGAAAGGATCCAACCATCTCTGGAGAGTAAAAATGCATGATTCCGTAAATGATCATCTGTATTGGAAACCAGAATATTAAAAACAATTCTGCGCCACATTTGCTCCAGATCGCGCGATGCATTTGCGCAATTCCTTAAGATAAACTCAGCCAGCTCCAGGTAGCTGATCCCGTCATCGCCACTCATGCCATCCTGGTAACCCAGCAGGGTCATGGCAGAGGCCATATGAATCCTCTTCCCGCCTGGAGCGCGGTCAAAGCGTTTTGACAGAAACGTCCGGTACCTTCCGCTCAGCGAGACCAAACGAGCCGGTGGTACAACAACACCGGCCATCATGGCCAGCGTACGCACTACCATCTCCCAGGCCCCAACATCAAAATCATCAGACTGACTTGGAAATTTGGCAATCCATAACTGTTCCTTCTCATCCTGAACTCCTGCTTTGGGACGAGCTCCACCAAGAGAAGAACCAGGTGCAAGCAACACCATCAACCACTTCAAAACCTCTTGATCAGATGGGAGTGCTCTTGAGTCTTCGATCAAAGAACAAGCATGCTCAAGTTCTCGCAAAGAAGCCCAGGGCGGTGCAGTAAACTCATCAGCATGACTTAAAAACTCTTCTGCGATGGCTGTTTTAAAACGAAGTCCACCCATCCGTAACCTATCAAACACACCAAGCAGGTAGTCACTCTCAAACAACACTTGTTCAGGTCGATTTTCGCTCCTTGCCAACAAGGCCTCTCTACGCTTCATAAGCATTCGGCCCCAGCGATCCGGTGAAGAATCCATGAAAACTCCGAAATTTGGACGCTGTTCAGAGGTGTATTGTCTGCCTGAATACAATTGCAGTTCAGGATCCAACACCCTGCATGCCGGATGCTGCAACCATTCCTCATCATACGAGAAAGAGAACACCTCCCTGCCTCTTATTCGCTGCACCACCAGCTCTCCCATCAACAATGGCCCATCTATGCCCTGCCAATCAGCATATACCAAAATAGGGTCATCACTGCGCTTCTTCATCTCTTTGCTGTTTTGGTGCACGATGCTTAACCAGTAAACCGGCATCCTGTAACTTTCTCCCTAAAAGATCATCCCGGCCAACCAACTCTATATCACCCTCTAATCCCAAAATAAAAAGTACCTGAAAATAGCTCCCCATGGCAACTTCAGGGGCACCACGCTCAATCTTCCAAAGCGTGCTTCTGCCAATCCCGGCACGCTCGGAAACTTGTTCCATGCTGAGCCTTCGCCGTAAACGTGCTAATCTGATATTCTCACCCAAACGCTCTAAAATCCGTTGGTGACGAGGTAGTAATATTTGCTTGCGCTTCATATAACAGTTTTTTAAAAGAGCAAATATACGACTTTTGTTTTATTTTTGAAACATTATTTTTTTTCATGGTGAGAGATGGAGAGGGGGCACTGCACATCAATTTTTTCTCCATCCCGGGCAACCTTTTGCCGGTTTTTGGTCAATACACACATGATGCCTATGATGAGCATTCGGTTGGATATTTCGGCCATAATACTTTGCAATGAAAAATGCAAAGATATTTTACACGAAAACAAGATAGCATTCATTATAAAAATCTGTTAATGTGGCCATTACAAGTTATTGTTGAAAAAATAAGATAAAAAATCAAGCTTGGGTATTGCTTTCCCTACATTATGTTGTATATTGCCAACGCAATTAACCTTATTTTTAACCAAAATCTTTTACCGATGAAAAAGCTTTATTTAATTGATTATCAGCCGCTTACCCCCCCCCCTCCCTTGCAGCGCCGTAGTACCTGTGTGCGAGTCAGTTGTTGCGCAACGCGTTAACACGATGAGAGCGAAAACCTTTAGCTCGTCCTTAAAATTCTTTGTATTGCTTATGGCTCTGTTCTTTATGCATGGAGCACATGCACAATACAATTGTGATTCTGCGCTCGACATTGAGGTCAACAGTGCGGATACTTACTACATTGGTGATACGGAGCTGTGGTTCCGGTTTCAGGCTACATCAGAAACTGTAACACTGAAAATTCCGGATTACTGGCCAAATAAGGCTGCTCTAGTTACTGGCATGACATTATTCCATGGCGAGTGCTCAAGCTTTGATTTGACTGGGCATGCATTAGACACCTTTATGGTGCTAACTACTTTTGTGGAAATTGATCAGGTTTACTACATCAAAGTGACACCTGGCGATTCAAGTGGACTTTTTGTTCTTTCCTTAACAGAATCAGTTCCTATTCAGGTGTATTACGATTATGACTGTATTCCTGAATGCGACAATCTCGTGTTTAATGGAGGGTTTGAGGTGAATCTGCCTCAATCGTTCCAACCTTGCTGTAATCCTGCTCAAACGCAACCATGCCCAACAGACTCTACAAACTGGTTATTTGCCTCCCCTTTTCAAAACCCAGTAAGGGACAATTGCCCATTAATTAACCCAGCTCTACCTGATCAAACTTATACGAATACCGTTTGCCAGTGGGGCACTTTCAGTACAACATCACCTCCTCAAACCCCTCAAATATATCCTAGTGGAATTAACAACACATACGCTTTCGGGTGGTCAAATCATAATCAAACTGAATCCATCACAACCAATGTTTTTATGCGAGCAGGGGTTGCCTACGATATAAGTTTCGATTACAGATTATGGAATACTGGTACAGCCACGCCTGGTGCAGAACTAGCATTTTACACTACCCCATCTCCAACGATATTCACTTCATATGTGTCAACTATATCTATTCCACCTCAACCTACATGGACCACAACACCATATACAATACAATTTACACCTGCTATTGATATTGAAGCAGTCGGTTTTTTCCCAGCTTTAGCCACCTCAGGCTGGCAGAACAACTTCTACATCGACAACGTAAAGATTACCCCTCCACTGCCACAAGAACCCCCAATAGTTACTGCTGATAACTTTATTTGCCACGGGACTACCAGCATCACATATACTATTACAAATTACGATCCGATTTACCTTTACAGGTACACAATCAATGGGGGAACTGTACAGCTGGCCAATGGCAATACATTCGATGTTGACCTCACAGGTTTTTCAGATCCAAAAATTGAGCTTATTATTTGGAATCATTGTGAGCGTGAGGGTTATCATACTGCCTATTTTTCTTGTGACCCATCAACTTCTCTGCCTGTTACAATGGATCACACCTTTGATCACGGTGATGTGATAAACCAAACGATGTTCACCGGCGACAATATCTTCATCTGCGGGCATGTCACCACAGGTCAGGATGTTACCTTTGAGGATTGCAATGTATTCTTTGCGCCCATGGCAAGATTAACCGTTAGTCCATCAACAACTCTTACCCTAGAGTACTCAAACCTGACAAATGGTTGTGATTATTTCTGGGATGGGGTATTCGCCGAAGATGAAACCGCATCCATCATAGTAAAAAACAATACAACTTTCTCTTATGCTAAAAATGCAATTGTTTCAGTCAATAACAGCATGTTGGATGTGACCGATGCTGAATTCACGGATAATCTTATAGGGATTCACATCAGAAAATATAACCCCTTCTATCTGCCAGATCAAAGCCCGGATGGCACACCGCTTCCTCCGCCGCATTCTGCTTACATAGCCGGTTGCCGTTTTGAACTGATCAATGCAACCACTGCATCACAGTTCCTGAATGAGT
>SKPS01000292.1 GCA_007119395.1 Lentimicrobiaceae bacterium | reverse complement strand
TTGTTGTTGTCGCTCACGTTTGTTCCGGCCATGCTTGCCATCACACACCGATCTCAGGGCATCCCGGAGAGTCGGGCATACAGCAAGCAGACCGGGGTGTATTTACCGCAGCGGGTTCTGTTGCCATTGGTGAACATGGTGCTTCGTTATCCGGGAAGGTTGATGGTGGTATGGGGTGCATCGATTGTATTGTTTGTTTCGGGCATCTTCCTGATACAAACCAGCATCAACATGATCTATTATTTCAAGCCTCATTTCCCAACACGGATTGCAGAGGACCTTTTACAGGAGAAGTTTGGTGGTTCGACGCCGCTCTTTGTTGTTTTTGAGGGGGATTTACAGGATCCTGAGTTACTTCAGAAGATGGATCGCACGGCCTCTTACATGAAGGGGGATCCCAATGTGGGGGTAACACAATCTGTTGCTGATCTGATTGCGCAGATGAATGATGCGATGGATGCGGGGCACAAGGTTCCTGACGACAGGGCTAAAATTGAACAGCTATGGTTTCTGCTTGAAGGGCAGGATATTATGCCACAGCTTGTGAACAGCACTTTGGATCGTGGTGTAATTTCCGGGCGTTTTGCTTCCGTTGACACCAGAGACATGGAGCGGATCACCGCCAAGATGAAAAGTTATGTAGCTGAACACAGTACCGACCAGATACAGATCAGCTTTACCGGCATGCCATCGGTGTATGTACAGTTAAACAACAGTTTGATAAGAAGTCAGTTCAGCAGCCTGATATTGGCCATTTTATTGGTGTTGACATTGGTGAGCATTATGCTTCGTTCGTTGAAACGCGGTGTGATTGCCACATCCACGGTGGTGGCCACCATTTTGATCCTTCTGGGTTTTATGGGCTTGGCCGGCATAGCGCTCGACATTGCAACGGTATTGGTTGCCAGTGTTGCACTGGGACTGGGAATTGACTATGCCATTCACACCATCACCGGATACAAAAGGGAGACAGAGGCGGGTGAAGAGCCGCATCAGGCCATAAGAAACACCATCCTCACCAGGGGTAGCGCCATTCTGATCAATGTGGCATCCGTTTCGGCCGGTTTCCTGATGCTACTGTTTTCAAACATCATCCCATTGCAACATTTCGGATTGTTGGTGGCAGTGAGCATGATTGGGTCAGGTACCGGCGCATTAACCCTGTTGCCGGTGTTATTGATTCTTGCGCAAAGAGACAAAAAGAGGTCGACCGGGTTACAGGGCGGAAGAGATTCATCAGCAGAATGAAGGCTCAACAGTTTTCAAAATGCCTACTTTGAAGCGCAGCGTTAGAGAGGAGGTAACACTTATTATCAACCGAAAAATGAGAACTATCATGTATATAAAGCTCATCAAAAAAAAATATCATCATCATAAACCAGAATATCAACAAATAGCATCAAGTATAAACCTTAAAAAGAGAATGATTATGAAGACAAGAACCAGACGGATTGTATTGTTACCGGCGGCCATTATGGTGTTGGGTATTCTGTTTGGGGCATCACTTCAGGATGCATCAACCATATTAACCCGCATGGATGATGTGATGTATGCGCCGAAGGACATAAAGGGTCGTTACAGTATTACGGTGATTGACCGCAGTGGCAGGCAGGAGGTTCGGGAGGCCACATTTAAGCAGAAGGGGACAGACCGGCGGCTTGTCCGTTTCACCTCACCTGCATCACAGGCGGGCATTGCCTTTTTGTCGTTACCGAACGATGTGATGTATGTTTATCTACCTGCATTTGGCCGTGAGCGGCGTATTGCTGCGAGTGCCAAGAACCAGAATTTTGCGGGCACCGATCTCACCTATGAGGACATGGAGTCGGTTCCTTTTTCACAGAAATACACTCCACGCCTTTTACGCACGGAGCCGGGGGCGTTTATTTTAGAGCTGAAGCCTCGCGGCAGGTCTGATTACTCGAAGATTGTGGTACGTGTTAACCGTGAGCATTTTTATCCGGAGACGATGGAGTATTATGATCGTGGCAACCGTCAGGTGAAAGAGGCCACCTATACTTTTAAGCGGGTTGGGCGTTATTGGAACACAGAGCAAATTGAGATGCGCAACTTACGCCGCAACACGAGTACCCGGATCCGTACGACGGATGTTCAATATGACACAGGGTTGAGCAATGATGCATTTACAGTAAGACGTTTAAGGGGGTAGAATTATGGTACATGCAGGCAAATGGATCTCTTTGGTATTGTTGATGGTTTCTGCTGGGTTATGGGGGCAGGATGCATCAAACATCTCTTTTGGTGGGCGGTACGAGGGGGATGGACGTTTTCTTCTGGGCAACGGGAACGACTGGGTATGGAGTGAGCATCGTCTCAGTTTACGGTTGGATCAGCGTTTTTCTGATCGTTCCCGTTTCCACACCACTTTATGGGCTCGCAGCATTGGCATTCCTGAGGTAACGCAGATGTCGCATTTATACAACAAGGGCATCAGTGATCCTTTTCAGGCTGAGTTGCGTGAGATGTGGGTTGAGTTGCGGGACTTTCCTGCGAAGGGGTTTGATGTGATCATTGGTCGGCAGCATGTGGGATGGGGCACAGCAGACGGGATAGGGCCCACTGACCTGCTGAATGCACCCGACATGGAGGATCTGCTCGACTTTGGCAGAAAGCGGGGTGCTGACGGGGTATCCCTCACATGGTATCCCTGGCAGGATTTCTCATTGCAGGCCGTCTTTCTACCACGTTTCAGAACTGCGATGCTCCCTGTAGGGGTGTTTTCTGATATCCTGACGCCACCGCTTGAGTTGCCCATGGGGCTGTTGCCCGGCAACCTGACCGATACTGTGGTGATGCCTCTGCCGGGGCTCGGTCCCCAGGCTGCCGCAGGGCTCAGGGCAAAAGGGTTTTTAAAAGGGGTGGATTTCTCATTCAGCTACCAACTGGTCAGAGACGGACTCCCCTATGCCTCGATGAACACCCTCGCACCCGGACAGGAACCAGGGTATCTCGACATCCACTCACACCTTCGCTTTGCCCGTTACCATGTAGCAGGCTTCGACATGGCGACTAGTTTGGCAGGTGTCGGGGTATGGGGTGAAGCAGCACTCCACTTCCCTGACAAAGACCTGGTGATGCAGACTGATGTTACACCTCTGTTTCCGGGAGCCACCGCCCCGATCATCATCGACTCCATGCTGGTCGACAAAACGGAACCCTATCTCAAATGGTTGGTAGGAGCCGATTACCACTTCGCCAACGGGTCGTACCTGAATATTCAGTTTCTGAAAGGGTTTATTCATGAACATGGAAGGCAAAACCTTGATAATTATTTCTTTATACGTTATGAGTTGCCGCTGTTTCAGGACCGGATCACAGTGGTTCCTGTTAATGGGGCTTTTATCATCAGCGATTTTCAGCAAATAGAAGACAACCATGCCATTATCTATATGCCGGAAGTGGCATGGCAACCCAACCTGAACACGACGCTTTCGGTGGCTGCTGTAGTTTTTCAGGGCAAAGGGGATGGCATGTTCAGCAGGCTGAACGATTTTTCACAATTCAGGCTGCGGTTGGAGTATTTCTTTTAGCGCAGAACCGGGTTTGTTGTTGTTTTGTTAAAGGATCTGTTATGATGTAATAATTTTGTATTTTTGCCGCATCAAGTAACAGGGGTGCCCCAATATCACGGGCTGAGATCATACCCATAGAACCTGATCCGGGTAGTGCCGGCGAAGGGAAGTGTGGTTACCATGATTGAACATAGTTTAACGAATGGTTTTTCCTGTTCACCATTCTTCTTTATAAACCAAAAAGAAGAAGTGATGAAGAGAGTATTTATTTTGTTGATGGCTATGGTGTTGATACCCATAGCGGGATTGATGTCGCAGGTGACCTTAGAGGGCACGGTGCGTGATGATGCGACCGGGGAGGGAGTAGCCGGTGCGCATGTTTTTTTAGACGACAGCTATCGGGGTACTTTTACCGATTCGCGTGGTCAGTTTGTTTTCAGTCGTGTAGAGGCGGGGGAGTACACTTTACGTGTATCGCATGTTAGTTTCACGCCTTATGAGGAGATGGTTACCTTATTGGGTGACAAGGTGGTGATTGAGGTATCCCTTGAGGCGCGTGTGCACATGTCGGAGGAGTTTATTGTTACGGCGGTTCGTGGATCGGAGCAGGTGCCGGGTGCTTCTACGACGGTACAGCGTGAGGAGCTCAGGAGCATCAATCTGGGCCAGGATCTCCCTTTTCTCCTTTCGGTTCAACCGTCGGTAGTACACACTTCCGATGCGGGTACGGGTGTTGGCTATACCGGCATGCGTATCAGGGGTGTAGACCAGAATCGTATCAACGTCACCATCAATGGTATTCCATTGAATGATCCTGAGTCGCATGCGGTATACTGGGTGAACATGCCTGATTTTGCGGCTTCCATCGAGGAGGTGCAGATACAGCGTGGTGTGGGCACATCCACCAACGGGGCGGGTGCATTTGGTGCATCTGTGAATATCCGCACTGAGCAGCTCAATCCAAAGCCGTATGCCCATGCCTCTATGATGGGAGGCTCTTTTAACACCATGAGAACGAGTGTTGGCTTTGGCAGCGGGTTAATGGAGAACCGATTTGCATTCGATGGGCGTTTCTCACGTATCACTTCAGACGGTTTTATCGACCGGGCATTTGCGAACCTCAACAGTTTATACCTTTCCGGCGGCTATTACGGCAAGCGCACCATTCTCAAAGGGGTGGTGATGTTGGGCCATGAGAGGACCTATCTTGCCTGGAGCGGCATCCCTTCTGAAGTGCTTGACACCAACAGAACTTTCAATCCGCTGGGGATCTATTATGGTCCTGACGGGGAGGTGAGGTATTACGATAACGAGGTGGATGACTACAGACAAAACCACTACCAGCTTCATTTGATCCATCGTTTGAGCAGCCAATGGAACCTGAACATGGCACTGCATGCCACCACCGGTCTCGGATTTTATGAAGGGTATAAAACCAACCGCAGGTTGAGCAACTACGGGTTACCCAATGTAGTGTACGGCAACGACACCATCCGCAGGTCAGACCTGATCCAGCGCAAATGGCTTGACAACACCTTCTATGGCGCCACCTGGTCGCTGATACGTTCAGCAGCCCAATCGGAGCTCACCATTGGTGGTGCTGCAAATATTTATGATGGCGACCATTTCGGCACTTTGCCCTGGATACAACATCCCGGAGAGGTGGACAAAGACCATGAGTGGTATTTCAACAACGGACTGAAGAGGGATGCCAATACCTTTGTGAAATACCTCTATCGTCTCACACCCAAATTGGTGCTTTTTGGTGATGCCCAGGTGAGGTATATCGACTATGTGATTGATGGCTTTGATGATGATCTGCGGGATGTGAGTCAGCAGCACGATTATCTGTTCTTCAACCCTAAAGCGGGTATGAGCTATCGGTTCAACGACAGGCATGAGAGTTGGTTCTTCTCGGGCATTGCCCATCGTGAGCCCAACAGGAAGAATTTCACGGATGCGCCTGAGGGTGAATTACCGCGTGCCGAAAGACTGTACAACGCAGAGGCAGGTCACCGCTATGGCAGTCAGAATATAGCTGTGAGTGCCAATGTGTATCTGATGTATTACACTGACCAGCTTGTGTTGACAGGTGAGATCAACCAGGTAGGTGCTCCCATTATGACCAATGTTGAGCGGAGTTACCGTACAGGTATTGAGTTGGCGGCAGCGTGGCGTCCCACTTCCATGATCACCTGGGAAGCCAATGCTACGTTCAGCCGGAACACCATTCTGGACTTCACGGCTTATGTTGACAACTGGGACACCTGGAGTCAGGAGGTGGAGCCACTGGGGAACACCACCATTGCCTTCTCCCCTTCTGTGATTGCCAACAACATCTTCAGGGTTACCCCTGTACAAAACCTGCAAATCTCACTGGTAAACCAGTATGTTGGCAATCAGTATCTTGACAACACCGGTAGTTCAGAGCGCATGCTTGATCCATGGCTGGTGCACAACATTCACTTCAGGTATGTTCTCAACACGCAGCATGTGAGCAACGTGGAGTTTCACCTGTTGCTGAACAATATTCTTGGGGAAGAGTATGTGTCTAACGGATGGATTTACCGCTATTATGAGGGTGGTGAGCACAGAACCATGGACGGACTCTTCCCGCAAGCAGGTTTCCATCTGATGGGAGGATTGAGCGTAAGGTTTTAGAAAGCGCTCATCGAACTCCACACCAGCCTTTATTATCTGCACAGATCAGAGATCATATTAAAAAAGGAAAGAGCCCGCATTCGTAGAGGAGTGCGGGCTCTTTGGTTGATGTCAGGATCATTTTTGCAGCACCACCTTTTGGCTTACACTACCGTGTGGTGTTTCCACCCGGAGGATGTAGAGGCCATTGGCGAGGTGACCAATTTCCAGAGTAATGAGCCGGTTTTGGATCGCATCATCAGCGGCTGTGAAGGCATGCACTTTTTTCCCTTCCGGGGTGTAGAGTGCGCCTGATATCCGGGTAGCGATGTTGTCGCCAAAGGAGATATGTAGCTGACCGGCAGTTGGATTGGGGGATATCTCCATCGTGTGAGTTTTGGTTTCTTCTTCAATACCGATCAGGTATTCAATGTACACCTGGTCGGAGCCTGTACAGCGTGTACCGTTGCTGCCATCCACTTCTACTCCGTAGAGATCTGATACGAATACGGTAATAGTTTGTGTGGTTTCACCGGTAGTCCAATGGTAGAGAGTGCCCGGGCCAGCATCCAGCACCACCGGGTTGGGGTCATAGAGGGTTTGGTTACCGCCCAGGTTAGGGGTTAGCTGGTACACCACTTCCACCACTGCGTCCCCTTTTCCGGGGCATTGTGGTGTGGCGTGGTTGGGTGATTCTACAGCGATAATATAGGTTCCCGGCGCATGGTTGCTGCTATGGAACACAAATTCTGATTCATTGGACAGAGGCCCTGTAAGCACTCCATTAACAAACCATTGGTACATGTCAACGGGTACTGTTGAGGTGGCCTGGAAAGAGACTGATTCGCCCTGGCAGAGGAGTGTGTCGCTGCCGGCGCTCATCTGGAACCCTTTGACCAGCACGCAGTAAGCGTACACCTGTACACCGTTCAGAGGGCATGCGCCGTCGGCGATGGTGGCCGTGAAGCAATAGGGTATATTGCTTACATCGTTTAACCCGGGCACCCATGTAAAGCTGGCCCTGGCAGAATCGGTGTTGTTGTACATCGGATGAAAGGTGCCTTGCGGAATTCCGTTGTTCCAGCTGATGGAGAAAATGTGACGTTCGCCCCACACGGGGTTGTAAGTATCAGCATCATATCCCCAGATGGTGAACTCAACGGTATCACCAACACAGAACTCCAACATAAAGATGGTGTCATTGGGATCGTAGCCCTTGGTCATGGTGGTATCTATACCACTCAGTACCGGCAGCTGGTTATTGCACACCAGGGTCTGGATCTGGATATCACGGTACATGGTACCAACTTGGGTTTGCACGCCGCCAATGTTGCGCCACTTTTCTACTTTCATTGCCATGGGGAGATAATGTTCACAGTAGGTGTCATACAAAGGTTTCCGGTGACCGGATTCAAAGATATGGCCGGGTTGGATGGGAATGGTTGCTGTGCGGTAGAGGGAGAAATCCAACTCACGGTACCCGTGTTTCCGTTGGTCATCGGTGTAACCAGGGAGTAAGAGAGTGAGTCACCATCGGGATCCACTGCACCAAGGTTGAAGCACTGGGTTTGGTTAACACAGAGGTTAAGGATTGGTTTCTGTGTAAAAGAGGGGGTGCTGGCCCCGGGAGCGTCCAGGTTGTTGAGACGCACCTCAATAT
>SKPS01000137.1 GCA_007119395.1 Lentimicrobiaceae bacterium | reverse complement strand
GGTACACCTATGCCGGTGCACCGGGTGGCTTCTTCCCAATCAGCGTGGATGATGTGAAAAAGATCATATCGAAAAACCGGAAAAGGCAACTTATCAACGCCCTGGAAGACTACCAGGCAGAAACAGATGTAGTGAAGTTGGATAGCAGCTCTGCATTGCCGGACATCTACAACCAATGACACAACTGCCCCAGCAGCTATAACGCCTCTGATACGATGAGAAAAACAGATCTAAACTACCCGATATACCCCCGGCAAACGAAAAAGCAACCCGGCAGTACCCCCCTTCCGTTCAAATTGTTGCTTTATTGTACTCTTGTGGTAGTGGTAGGAATATCGGGTTGTGCCGACCGCCAAAAAGTGTATGAACAGCTTTATCTTGTAGAAGAAGAGGGGTGGTATAACGAGGATTTTCTTAGGTTTCGTTTTGAGATTACAGACACCACGGTCCCATATAATTTTTACATCGACGTGAGAAACAGTGTTGAGTATCCTTATTCCAATCTCTTTCTGTTTGTTCGCACTGTATTACCTGACCAGCAGCATGCTCAAGACACACTCGATATCTGGATGGCTGATCCCGAAGGGAGGTGGTTGGGTAGTGGCATTGGTAAGTACCGTGACAGGCGGGTGTTGATTATGCCCGCTTTCAGATTTCCCATGGCAGGTGAATATCAATTTGAGATAGAGCATGCCATGAGAGAACCACTCCTTTCCGGCATTGCCGCTGCCGGGATCAGGGTAGAGAGATATGCAGAATAGTTGTATTAACGGTTTTTGATAATTTATGGCAGACAAAAAGAAGAAACAGATCAATCGCATTATCAAGAGGGTATGGATTATATACGGCGGTGGTGTCGTATTTTTCCTCCTTCTGTTGGTGCTGGCAGGCATTGGCGCTTTTGGCTATATGCCTGACCTTGATGAGCTGGAGAACCCCCAAAGTCATCTTGCATCGGAGATCTATTCAGCCGATCGGGTTTTGCTCGGAACATACTTTCATGAAAACCGTTCGAATGTACGGTATGAGGAGCTCAGCCCTAACCTTATCAATGCTTTGGTCGCTACTGAGGATGTTCGTTTTGTTAAACATTCTGGTGTTGATGGACGTTCACTGGTGCGTATGGTGTGGGGTGTGCTCACTTTCAATCCCAAAGGGGGGGCAAGTACCATTACACAGCAGTTGGCCAAAAACTTGTTTCCCAGGGAACGCAGATCAAAGTTTGGGCTGGTGCTGATGAAATTCAAGGAGTGGGTGCTTGCGGCCAAGCTGGAACGCAGGTTCACCAAGAAAGAGATCCTTACCCACTACTTCAACACAGTCTCTTTTGGTCACAACAGCTATGGAATCAAGATTGCCGCAAAGACATATTATGGCAAAGAGCCTTCGGAGCTGACCGTCGATGAGGCAGCCCTGATGGTGGCGCTGCTGAAAGGGCCCTCGTTCTACAACCCACGAAACCATCCGGAGCGTGCCAGAACACGTAGAAATGTAGTTCTCAACCAGATGTACCGGGCTGATTACATCTCACGGGAGGAGCTGGACGAGCTGGCAGAACTGGAGATTGATATGTCTCGCTTTCGGGTGATGGACCATACCGCCGGGCTGGCACCCTATCTCAGAGAGTATCTGCGCAGGGTGCTCACCTCATGGGCAAGGAATTACAGAAAACCCGATGGCACAACCTATGACATTTACCGTGACGGGTTGAAAATATACACCACCGTGGATTCCAGGCTGCAGCTGTATGCTGAACAAGCGGTAGAGCAACACATGAGAGGGTATTTACAGCCGGAATTCTTCCGCCACTGGCAAGGGAGAAGGAATGCACCCTACTACCGTCTGGGTGAAGAGGATATAGAGCGGCTGATGCAGCAGGCTGTAAGACGCAGCGACCGCTTCCATAACATGCGACGAAATGGCTATTCTGACCAGGAAATTATTGAATCGTTTGCTACCCCGGCACCTATGCGTGTCTTCTCCTGGGAGGGTGATATAGATACCGTGATGACGCCAATGGATTCGATAAGGTACTACAAGTTCTTCCTGCGCACAGGTATGGTTTCATTAGACCCCTCCAACGGTCATGTGAAAGCCTATGTGGGAGGGATCAATTACCGCCACTTTAAATACGACCATGTGGTGGATTCCCGCAGGCAAGTTGGCTCTACGTTTAAACCGTTCGTATATACATTGGCAGTTCAGGAGGGGGAACACCCTTGTACCGAATACCCAAACACACCCCTTACCGTCAAATTGCCCAATGATGATGAGTGGTCTCCCCGAAATTCTGGCGATCATAAAGATGGTGAGATGGTAAGCCTCCGGGAGGCACTGGCACATTCTATCAACAGGGTGTCGGCACGAATCATTTTGCGCTATTCGCCTGCAGCAGTGGTGCGGCTCGTTCAAAACCTTGGCATAGAAACCGACATCCCCGCTGTGCCCGCGATCAGCTTAGGATCAGCTGATCTCTCCGTCATGGAGATGACCGCCGCTTATGCTGCCTATGCCAACCAGGGCGTATATACCAAACCGCTCATCATTACACGTATTGAAGACAGGCATGGCACGGTGCTTCAATCATTCACCAGTGAAACGCATGACGCCATGAGCGAACGTACGGCCTATATGATGATCGAGATGATGAGAGGAGTGGTGGTCTATGGTACCAGTGCGCGCATCAGAGGCAGGTATGGCCTGCACCACCCCATTGCCGGAAAAACTGGTACTACTGACAACAACTCCGATGGATGGTTTATCGGTATCACACCTGATCTGGTAACAGGCGTTTGGGTAGGTGGTGAAGACCGCAGTGCACGGTTCAGAAGCATAGCACTCGGACAAGGTGCCAACATGGCACTCCCCATCTGGGCACTCTATATGCAACGCGCATATCAGGACAAAAGCCTGAACATCAGTACCGAAGACTTTGAGCGCCCCGAAAGCCTCATCGGTGTAAACTTCAACTGCGAGGAGATGAACAGACCACAGACCCGGCGTACAACAAACGGTGGCAGATTCTAACCTGCCTGCACCCCGGGGAATCGCTGCTCTGCCTCCCTGCGAATATTAATGAGCATTCATAACATAAGAAACGGCACAACACGAAAGTGTGTGCCGCCCCTGTCTCGCTCACCCGGGATTATCTGATTATTCCGCCGGTTGAATTTCGGAAACCACAATCTTATAAAGATTGATATACCCTTTGCCCGATTCTTTGATCATCTGGCGGTACTTCTCAATCTGTTTGTGCTGATTGCCGTGGTGATGATGCTTTTCATGGGGATGCACTTCGTCTTCATGGTCATGGTCACCATGCTCCTCTTCATCACCATGATGATGATGATGGTGATGCTCCTCTCCCTTCTCGGCCAGTTCGGCCTCCCATTCATCAAGATAAGCATCATCAATGGTAGTGGATACAGCTACCAGCCCTGTAACCCTTACCACCATACCCACCAGCGTGTCACTGAACTCTCCCATCTCCTCATCGGCAAAAATCTTGATGCTCTCGTCATGGTCAGCAGGGCAAATAAAATGAATCTTGGCACGGCTGCCCCTACACAAATGGTCAACTTTCCCCTGCACGTGAACAATGGTGTTGTCCAGCTCATCACCCTGAAGCAGAAACTCAGAAATCGTTAATACAACCGGTTCCTCCTCCTGTGGCTTCTGCTCAACGCATGAAATCATGAGAACAGAAATGGTTACAAACAATAGAACTCTTTTCATCAGTGTTGGTTTTAAGGTTTATCGAAGCAGCGATCCCTTCGCTGCCTTTAGAATCATTGCAAATATATGGAAGATTGTAGATTATGTCAAATCACATGAAATAAAAATTGCCTCAGAAGAGTTTCTCTGGATCATCCAACACCCCATGCCCAGCAGCAGCGCTTCATATTTGATCCAGGATCCTCACCATTTCAGCAAACAGCTCCTGAATGGCTGGTTCATAGTGGTCTGTTTGTTCGTAGATCCCTTTTCTGGTTAACTCAAGCACTTCGATCATCGTCAACAGGTATTGTCTGAACAAATGGTTCTGTTTCAGCAAGGGTTTGGCAAGGTCTTCAATTTCATCCAGTTCATCTAATATGACCAAACTGTTCTGGCAGGCCGGTATTGCAACTTCTTCTATATACTCTATCTTTTTTGCCGGAGCGGCTGATTCTTCTATTTCGAAAAAGTGTCTGACGATGTCTTCATTTCGCAATAGCTCAGCAACCCCTTTGTCGTATTTCTCGGTGTCAAACCCCGGGGGCTGATGGTAGAGGAAAAACATAAATACGCCGGTATACAACAGAGCACATAACAAGCCAACACCTACGGCTCTCCAAACTGAGTAAAAAGGGTGTTTCATCTCTTTGTGCGCCGACAGGGCTTTCCCCTGGAATCTTTCAATTAAGAAATAAACAATGGCTGTATAAACTAAAGGGATGAGTATAGCGGGTATCTGTTCCCAGATATGCTCTGGGATTGACACCGCCAGGTATGCTAGCAGCGCAGTAGAGATCAGCCCGATGAAAAGGCTATTGCGTGCTTCCGGGGGTTTTGCCCTGCGCAAGAAAGTTGGTTCTGACCAGAAAGCTTGCAGCAAGTGGGCCTCCCAGATAGGTGGCAATACCAATGGCTCTGGTAGAATACATTTTTGGGGTTGGTTCGATGTCGGGGTCTGTGCTGTTGAAGGTTGGTTCCTTTTCTTCCATGTTTAATTGGTGTTATGAGGTCATGTTTTTTTCGCTTTGTGTCTGGTTTAAAACCAGGCTCCCGGGTATGTGTGTTGTCTGTATGCAGTTTTTGTTTTGCAATAATACGGAAAGAAAGTTTAGATCGTGTTGAGAATGTTGAGAATGTTGAGAGAGTTTAGATCGTATGTTGAGGACGCAATATCTGTTAACCAGCAGGGTGTTTTATCCTTTTCGAAAAAACCCTTCACTTTCGGAAAAATGATGTAGTTTTGATTTTTGTCAAACTGTCGCACTATGAGATCAGAACGATGTCAGGTAATCATAATCATGCTGTGGGGTGAACCAATTCAAGTTGATGGTTTTTCATCCGGTGGATCCCTCGATCATGCCTTAGCAAAAGGAACTTAAACACTATAACCTATGACGGAAAAAATCATTGTAGTAGTATTGTATGCCATACTTGTTGTGGTGGTTGGCATTTTTGGAATGAGAAGGACCAAGTCGTTCAAGGACTTCTTTTTGGCGGGCGGCAATGTTGGCCCATGGCTTTCTGCTTTCTCGTATGGAACGGCGTACTTTTCCGCAGTCATGTTTATTGGCTTTGCCGGAAAAGTGGGATGGGGGTTTGGCTATTCAGGTCTTTGGATCACCTTTGGCAACGCCTTTATCGGCGTATTGGGTGTCTGGGCTTTGATGGGGTGGCGTATCAAAAAGATGTCGCAGGAGTATGGCGTCACCACCATGAGTGAATTTCTTGAAAAACGTTACAACAGCAGCTTCCTTAAACTGATCGGGGTATTGGTGATCTTTATTTTCATGATCCCCTATTCTGCAGCAGTCTTCATGGGGCTCTCTTATCTTTTCGAGATCTCTTTTGCCATGGACTACACCCTTGCCCTGGTCATTATGGGAGTATTCACGGCCACATACATAATTTTGGGTGGATATAAGTCGATGGCATTGATTGACATGATCTTTGGGATGATCATGGTGGTATCGGTAACCATTCTTGTGCTCTTCACCATCAACAATGGTGGGGGTCTTGCCAACATTACCCAAACCCTCAATGACATCAATCCAAAGCTTACTGCACCTGTAGGCCCCCCGGGGTTTTTCCCCCTGTTTTCTCTGGTTTTTCTGACGGCAGTAGCCCCTTTTGCACTGCCCCAGCTTGTGCAGAAGTTTTACGCCATAAAAGATAAAAAGTCAGTGCGCATCGGGATGGTTGCCTCCACTTTTTTCGCACTACTGATCTCTTTCGTTGGATTCTTTGTAGGGTCTACAACCAGAGTATTCATCAGATCAGACAACCCTGATCAGGCACACCTCTTCAAATTTTCTGAGACAGGTGCTGCAACACCTGATTTCGATAAGTTGATGCCGGAACTGCTTACCAATATGCTTCCGGGATCCCTCTCAATTATTATTCTAGTCCTGATACTTGCTGCAAGCATGTCAACGCTTGCAGCCCTGGTGCTTATCTCCAGTTCGGCAATCAGCAAGGATTTCTATGCCGGTTTTATTAACAAAAACGCTTCGGATAAAACCCTGACAAGTCTCATGAGGGTGATGAGCGGAGTGTTTGTTTTATTGGCGGTGCTGTTGGCTCTGGTAGAGTTTGATATCATTGTTGAGATTCTGGGAATCTCATGGGGTGCCATAGGGGCCTTTTTCCTGGGACCCTTTGTTTGGGGTCTGCTGTCGAAAAAAGTTACCAAAGCAGGGGCTTTGACCGCGGCGTTCCTTGGCCTTGCATCCTGTCTTACCCTTTACTTCATCGGCCAAAGCCAACCTGCAGGAACAGCCCTGTCGTGGTATTACGGCTCTCCGGGTGCAGGTACTATCGGCATGTTGGTTTCGCTGATTATGGCTCCACTGGTATCACTGCCCAACTTCTTTCAGAAGACAAAACAGGCCTGATCATCAGAACCTGGTTCCGAAACTGGCAAAGAGGAACGACACGTCACCCTGAGACAAGTGTCTGTAATTCACAGATGTGTAAAAGCCCGGGTAGGGTTCATACTCCACCCCTGTGACGATGTAGTGTGCCTTTTCAAGAGCCATACTTCTTCTGATATAGTCGTGGCGCGCCAACAGATGCCAACCCTCTTTAAACTTCCAGGCGCCATACACCGAGGTGCCGCCAAGGTCGTTGGCCTTGTCATGCAGATGGTTTTCAACATGAGTCACCTCAACACCCAACCGCCATTCGTCGGTTCTGTATCCAGCAAAAAATGAATAGGCATTCCTGTGAGGTGATCCGTTGCCCGGAAGATGGTCGGCAAACATCTTCACCATAAGCCCATCCACGGGGGTCCACTCTATGTTGGTAAAATACTGCATCACGCCATCTGCTGACTGCACCCTGAAGGGCCCGTTGCCGTTCACGGCACCGATGGTCATGGCAAGGTTGCGGTGAGGCCTCAGCGTAAAACGGGCTCCGAAATCTGCCTGAGCACCAAAACGATTCATCTCCTGATAGGTGAAGGCAATATACCTGAACCCCCAGAAACGATCCTGGACAGTGAGATACTGCTGGTTTAACATCTGCCCCACCGAGAAATCGAGCCAGGAATTGATCCTGTAGTCAATCTGCGCCATCTTGAGGAAGCCTGTGTAATCACTCCCCCTGAATCCATAAGAAACATTCATCGGATGCCCGCTCGTATCCGTCACCTCAATGCGGTCGGTGGTGCGAAACACATCGTAGATCAGCGTAGCAGAAGCCCTGTCGCCCCACTGACCCCTGTAACCCAATAAACCGGTCGATAACTCAAACCCCTTGTCGGGCATCACCTTGGCACCAGGGTTATAGTAAAACGCAGTAAAAATATTGCCCCATACAGTGCTGCTGTACCTGGGAGGCGGAACGGTGTCGTTTGCGGCCAATACCCACTGTCCTAACGATACAAGAATAAAACACAATAGTACTCTTCTTTTCATCTGTTTGGCATTTGATGTTACGATGATTCAACCTGCCAAAGATAGAGAGTTTTTTGAATGGTAGCATGTGGGGATGTGGGGATCCCGAAAAATCGAAAACCTATGGTTTTCTGATTTTTCGAGGATTCTCGAAAAACTAAGAAATCAAAGATTTCTGGTTTTTCGGAATGTGAGGATGTGGGGATGTGAGGATGTGGGGATGTGGGGATGTG
>SKPS01000117.1 GCA_007119395.1 Lentimicrobiaceae bacterium | reverse complement strand
GCCATACAGATACACCCTGGGGATTCGGAAGGAGAACAACCGTTTTGTGGTTACACCTTCTGACCCGGGAAAAGAGTACCTCCCTTAATCGAGAACACAAATATTTTTTGAAGCAATGAAAATGGTAATTGTTACAGGTGCAGCAGGCTTTATAGGAAGCTGCATGGTGAATAAGCTCAACAACAAAGGGTTTACAAATATCGTAGCGGTTGACGATTTCTCACGTGACGACAAGCAGCCCAACCTGACAGGCAAGTCGGTGGGGTTGCTCCTGCCCCGCAACCAGTTTTTTGAATGGTTCACACAAAACCATCAACAGGTTGAAGCGGTGTATCATCTGGGTGCCCGAACCGACACAACGGAGAGTGACCCGGAAATATTTAACACATTGAACCTGCAATACAGCATCAGGGTGTTCCAAATGTGTAGCCAATACGCCATCCCGCTTATCTATGCCAGTTCAGCCGCTACTTATGGCGACGGCGAGTTGGGGTACAGCGATGACCACCAACTGGTGCCCCGACTCAAGCCACTGAATCTATACGGTCATTCAAAAAACGACTTTGACCAGTGGGTACTCGGGCAAACTGAAACACCTCCGTTTTGGGCCGGAATGAAGTTCTTCAATGTTTTCGGGCCCAATGAGTACCACAAAGGGAGGATGGCCTCGGTGGTCTTTCATGCCTGCCGCCAAATCAAAGAACATGGCGAAGTGACACTGTTCAGATCACATAAGCCGGAATTCGCCGACGGAGAACAGCAGAGAGATTTTGTGTATGTAAAAGATGTAGTATCAGTTATGCTTTACCTGATGCATTCAAACGCAAGCCCGGGCATCTATAACCTTGGCACCGGGAAGGCCCGCTCTTTTAATGACCTGGTGAATGCCACATTCAGCGCAATGAGAAAAACACCCAACATTCGATACATTGACACACCGGAAGATATTCGCGACAAATACCAGTACCACACGTGTGCTGAAATGGAGAAGCTGAAACAGGCCGGGTACACCAAGCCATTCTATTCTCTTGAAGAAGCTGTTAAAGATTATGTTCGGACCTACCTGCTCACAGGGAGCTACTATTGATCGGTTTCAACCTCATGTAGGAGATCCTTCAGCAGTTTGCGCATGTTGTGTAACTTCGATATAATGTTTTTACGCTCGTTGTTTTGCTCGCCATCGTCCACGTCATTACCACGCTTCATCCGCTCTTTGGCTTCAGCCAGGGTTAACCCCTTCTCACGGGTCAGGGCAAAGATCTTGTGAAAAAGTCCGATATCCGACTGTGTGAACAGCCTGTTCCCTTTCTTGTTTTTATGTGGCTTGATCGCCGGAAACTCCTGCTCATAATAACGGATCAGAGAAGTGTTCACGCCAAAATGAACAGCTACCTCGCCTATGGTGTAATAGAGTTTGTCTGAAGGTAATTCCGGTGGCTTCATGGCTCAACAGTAAAGTATCACAGGCAAAAGTAATAAAATGTGTTGATCGCACACAAGCCGCAATGGTTTTTCCCGGGAAAGTGTTACGAGAGTGGCTGGTTGTCGCGAGAGGCCAACCTGATCACCTCTTCATACTCAGCCGGATCGAGGTCGTTGTAGAAATAGTGAACCGGGTTCACAGGGCGGCCATTGTGATGCACTTCATAGTGAAGATGTGGTGCAACAGACAACCCGGTGTTACCGACATAACCAATCAGCTCGCCCCTTTTGACTTGCTGGCCCGGTCTGACAGCCGTACGGCTCAGATGTGCATAAAGCGATTGGTATCCGTACCCGTGATCAATCAAAACATATCTGCCATAACCACCCATGCTTCTGTTGGGACGCATCACCGTGCCATTGCCGGTAGCATATACAGGCGTGCCTGTTTTTGCAGAAATATCCACACCGGCGTGCATACGCCGTGTGCGGTAAATCGGGTGAATACGGAAACCGTAACCCGATACAATGTGCCGGGCTCCTCCTTTGATCGGAATAATGGCCGGTATGCTCGCAAGCCGGTCCTCCTTCTGCCGTGCCATATCAAACACCTTGTCGAATGATTTCGACTGAACCACTAAACGCCGACTGATGTCATCAACACGCATTGCCGTCTGAACCAGCTCGTTACTGTACTCATAACCCTCCAAATGCCGATAACGGTCGATACCCCCAATGCCACTCGTACGCTCCGCCTCCGAAACAGGCTCCGCACCAAATATTACCCGATAAATGTTGTCATCACGGTATTGCAAATCAGCCAACACCTTCTCTATCTTCTCCAGTTGATCCGCTATCACCGTATTCTGCAAACGATAATGCTCTATCTCTCGCATCAAGGCCCTCTCCTTCGGAGAGTCAATCACCTGAAATGCAACAGTTACTGAGATTACAGCAAAAATCGCAGCAATGGCAACATAGGAACCTATGCGCAATAATCGCTCACGCATAGTGATCTCCACTCGCTCGATCTCCAGTGAACGTGGATTGAATTTGTACCTCGCCTTTGCCATAATTGTGTTGTGATTACCCGTTGTACTTCCTGACGGTTTTAATGCCACAAAATTATTGATTTAGTTAACTTTGCACCCAATTAAGATGTTAAATAAACTTAACTATTTGTTTTTCAATATCATATAACATGCTAACCAGTCAACAGATACGCCAGCGCTTTTTCGACTTCTTCCGTAACAAACAACATAGCATCGTGGCTTCAGCCCCTATGGTGATCAAAGATGATCCCACCCTGATGTTTACCAATGCAGGGATGAATCAATTCAAGGACATCTTTCTTGGCAACAGGCAGCCTGAGACACCCAGGGTTGCCAATTCGCAGAAATGTCTTCGTGTTTCAGGAAAACACAATGATTTAGAGGAGGTTGGCCATGACACTTACCATCACACCATGTTTGAGATGTTGGGCAACTGGTCGTTTGGCAACTATTTCAAGAAGGAAGCGATTACCTGGGCTTGGGAGCTCTTGGTTGATGAATACGGTTTGGCACCGAACCGTTTGTATGCTACTGTTTTTGGTGGCGATAAAACAGACGGGCTGGAAGCTGATCTGGAAGCAAAAGGGCATTGGCTGGAGTGGTTACCTGAAGAGCAGGTTTTGTTTGGATCACGCGATGACAATTTTTGGGAGATGGGTGACACAGGCCCTTGCGGACCGTGTTCAGAAGTGCACATTGATTTAAGAAGCGAGGATGAGCGACGCAGCATTCCGGGCGCCGATCTGGTGAACAAAGACCACCCGTTGGTGGTTGAGATCTGGAACCTGGTATTTATCCAGTTTAACCGGAAGTCTGATGGCACTTTGGTTGCTTTGCCCGATCAACATGTTGACACGGGAATGGGCTTTGAAAGATTGTGCATGGCCCTGCAAGGTAAAACCTCGAATTACGACACCGACGTATTCCAGCCACTAATACGTGAATTGTCGCAAATGTCAGGGATAGAATATGGTAAAGATGAAAAGACAGACATTGCCTTCAGGGTGATTGCCGACCATCTCAGGGCTGTTGCTTTCAGTATTGCCGACGGACAGCTCCCCTCCAACGTGAAGGCAGGTTATGTCATTCGCCGCATTTTGCGTCGTGCCATCAGGTATGGTTATACTTTCCTGGGCTTTTCAGAGCCATTTATCAACCGGTTGGTTCCCGGGTTGGCAACACAGATGGGGGATTTCTTCCCTGAGCTGAAAGCTCAGCAATCTTTGATTGAAAAAGTGATCAAGGAAGAGGAGGGAGCATTTCTCAGGACGTTGGACAAAGGTATTCAGTTGCTGGAGGATATGATTGCTTCTTTAAAGAACCAATCCCTTGATGTGCTGGATGGTGAAACGGCCTTTTTGTTGTATGACACGTATGGTTTCCCGGCTGATCTCACGGCATTGATTCTTTCTGAGCAGGGCTTAAAGATGGATTTTGATGGTTTTTCAAAAGCGATGGATGCTCAGAAAAGCAGGTCACGCGATGCTGCGCGAACAGAGGCTGGTGACTGGGTGGATGTTCATAGGGATAAGAAGGAGGAGGGTTTCGTTGGCTATGACCAGACCTCAGCAGAGGTGCACATTCTCAGATACCGCAAGGTGGTGGTGAAAGGTCAGGAACGGTATCAGTTGGTATTGAACCGTACTCCGTTTTATGCTGAGGCGGGCGGACAAGTGGGTGATACCGGCTCGTTAACGGATGTTTCATCGGGTGAAGCCCTTGAGGTCATCAACACCATGAACGAGAACCAGCTTATCGTGCACGTTACACAGAAGCTCCCTGCTGATCCTTCGGCCCTCTTTATGGCCACTGTAAACAGTAACAGGAGAGTTGCCACCGAGCGAAATCACACCGCAACACACTTGCTCCATTATGCACTAAAAAAGGTGCTGGGAGACCATGTAGAGCAGAAAGGGTCATTGGTGCACCCTGAGTATCTGCGGTTCGACTTTTCCCATTTTGGCAAGATGACTCCTGAAGAGCTCACACAGACGGAGTGGCTGGTCAACGAGCTAATTATGGGCAGCAATGCGCGTGACGAGAGGCGTCAGATGGCCATGGAGGACGCCCGTGCCATGGGCGCGGTATCTTTGTTTGGAGAGAAATATGGTGACACAGTGCGGGTGATTCGTTTTGGTGATTCAGTGGAGTTGTGTGGAGGCACACATGTAAAAAGCACGGGTGAAATCGGTCTTTTTAAGATTCTCTCTGAGGGGGCTATTGCAGCCGGCATCCGACGTATTGAAGCGATTACGGGTCAGGCGGCGAGGGATTTCTATGAAGAGCAGTTGCATACGGTGGCACGTTTAAAAGAGTTGGTGCGTAATCCCAAGGATCCGCTCAGGTCATTGGAGCAGCTGTTAGAGAAACAGCAGCAGCTGGAAGCCGAGCTGGAGGCTGTGAACAAAGACAAAGCAGCCTCCGGGTTACGGGAATTGCTAAAGACGGCACAAGAGGTCAACGGCATACGGTTTATCGGAGCTCCGTCGGAGCTACCACCAGCTTCGGTCAAGGACATCGCTTTCTCGCTAAAGGAGTCAGAGACGAATCTGGTCATGGTGCTGACAGGCAACCATGGTGGCAAGGCGACCATGGCTGTGTTCGTGTCTCCTGATCTGGTGCAGAGCAAAGGGATGAGTGCCTCCGCCATGGTAAAGAGCAGCGCGCGGTTGATACAGGGTGGCGGCGGCGGGCAGGACTTTTTCGCCACAGCCGGTGGCAAAAACCCCGATGGACTCCCGGAAGTGATCCGCGAAATCCGCTCAATGGTAGAACAGGCTTAGTCTACAGAGACTCGCTGAATCAGGCATACCACCACAGCCTCTATGGCGGCTCCCTCCCCGACAGGGCCGGTTTGCTCACCCGTTTTCGCCTTCACGGAGATTTCGTCAACAGCCATGCCGGTGACAGAAGCCAGTGAAGTGCGTATCTCATCGATAAAAGGTCGCAGCTTAGGTCGCTCAAGGTGTACAGTGGCATCGACATTAACAGGCTGCCATCCCTTCTCATGCATCATACCCATTACCTCCTGCAACAACAACCTGCTGTCTGCATTACGATATGCAGGGTCAGTATCAGGGAAATGGTAGCCGATGTCTTGCAATGCCATGGCACCAAGCAATGCATCACACAGCGCATGGATCAGCACATCCCCGTCGGAATGCCCCAGCGGACCGGCATGATACGGGATCTGTATTCCACCAAGAACCAAAGGCCTCCCCTCTGTCATTCTGTGCAAATCTGTTCCGATACCTATCCGAATCATCATGAAAAAAAATAAAGGAGTAAAACCACACCGTAAGGAGCCATCAAAAAGAGCTCCAATGGCCATCAATATGTTCAGCTTATCATACTTTCCCCCTTGGGATTGAGCGACTCTATCTGAGTGCTTCAAAGTCAAACATCAGAGAGAACCGTAAGGTGTTTTCCAGCGGATTTCGTTGCCCGGTGGGGATCAGGTAGGAGAAATCGAGACCAAAAACGTTGAGTTTCAATCCAACACCCAATGTGAAATACTTTCGGTTTCCTTTGGTTACATGCTCATAGAAGTAACCTGCACGAAAGGCAAACTGCTTATCGTACCAGTATTCGGCACCGATGGCCAGGCTGACCTCTCTGAGTTCTTCAACAAAACCACCGGGCGCATCAACAAAAGACTGGAAGATTCCATTAACCACACCCACATCGTTGGACCGGCCACGTGCGATGATGTAATTCCCCTGTGGATCCACTTCGGGAAGACCGGTTGAGTCATTGAATTTATATTCGGGTGGTGTGGGCACCAATAGTTTGTTGAAGTCGATCATAAAGCCCAGGGAGTTATACTGGTCGAGCTGGGTTTCAAAGCCGAAACCCAGGCGCATATTGGTAGGGATAAAGTCTTTGGCAACTGTCTCGGTATAGGAGACCTTGGCGCCGATATTGGAAATATTCAGTCCGGCGGAGAACACCGATGCCTGTCCGTTCATATTGAAAGGGAGGCGGTAGTAGGCGGCCACATCACCGGCTACTGATTGGCCGGCGTTGGACTGCATTCCACCCACGAAGCGGTTGCCGGTAAGGTTTGAGTAGATGTATCTGAAAGCGATAGCACCCGACAGGCGGTCGGTCAGTTTTGAGCTGTATGCCACATCGATGGCATATTCGCTGGGAGCAAAGCTTCCGATGTTTTGGCCAATGTCATTGGTGAACTGTATTTCCCCCAGCGAGAAGAACAGCAATGAAGCCGAAATGGCGTCTCTGTCGTTGTTAAGTCGGTAATAGAAAGTGAGGTATCCCAGGTCAATATCGTCCACAAGGCGTTTCATCCATGGTGAATAGGATACTGAAAAGCCCATTTGGTTTTCAATAAAGGCGTATTTCGCCGGGTTCCAATGCTGTGAGAAAGCATCGGGTGAGGATGCAACACCGGCATCTCCCATGGCTCCGGCACGGGCATCAGGTGCGATCATGAGAAATGGCACCGCTGTGGTGATGGTATTCAGTTTACCCTGCCCAAACAGGCCCTGGTAGGTGGTTTGACCTGCTGCATGCAAGCACACAGAAACCAGGAATAGGGTTGCGGCAACCGGTAACAACCGTTTCTTTATCATCATATGATTCGTACTGTTTTATAGATGGCAAAATTACAAAAAAACCAAATAGTTAACGCAGGATAACTAACTTTTCGTATTTTTCAGCCTGCTTCATATCTTTTGTTCTGATGGTAACCTTGTATACATACACCCCTCTGGCCAGTCTGTCGCCGAAGTCATCCAGCCCATCCCAGGGAATAGGTGTGGCCCTGTACCCTGTGGTAGCTACCGTCTCACGGATGGTTTTCACCAGTGTTCCTGACACTGTAAACACCTGTATCATCACATCGAGATCACAGCAAGGCTGGTTGTGCTCGAACCAGAACTCGGTGTGGGTTGTAAAGGGGTTGGGATAGTTCAGCACATGGGAAAGTACCGGTTCATCAGCAGAAGCAACCACAAACTCAGTAAAGGTTTCCGAGGAGTTATTCAGGATATCCCATGCTTTCACATTGAGTTGATGGGGGCCATCTTCAAGGTTGGATAACTGGTACATCACCCTTCCTGAGTTGTAAGAGTCGAGGTCAGATTCGTAGTAATCATTCAATACAATGGGGTTGCTGGTATTGCCATTGAGCGTGGCTGTAATGTCATGGCCGATACCACTTCCTGTGGTATTGATTCCATATTTATCGCTTAACAGGGCGAGGATCACAGGGTTGTTGTCTGTGGTTCCACCGAACACAAAGCTGGTATCATTCAGGTAGAGGCGGATTTCGGGGCCGTTTTGGTCAGCAATGGGAACATCGGCGGTGCCTCCTACAACAATCCTGTCGAAGTATCCATGGGCATCCTCTTCTCCGT
>SKPS01000097.1 GCA_007119395.1 Lentimicrobiaceae bacterium | reverse complement strand
TTACGAGATCTGCGAGACACTCAACCCAACCAATTGCGACATAGCCGAGATCACTGTCACGGTTGATCCTCCGGCGATCGTTGCCAACGATGACAACTTCGGACCTGTCAACGGTGCTGATGGTGATCCTAACCTGGGCAATGCGTTTGATAACGACGAGCTGAATGGCGCTCCGGTTGACCCGACTGACATTACAGCTACGGTTCTCACCCCTGCCACTCCAGCCTTTGCAGGTGCGTTGGTACCGGTGATGGATCCTGCAACAGGTGTTGTAAGCGTACCCGCAGGTACGCCTGCCGGCACCTATACGATCACCTGCGAGATTTGCGAGATCCTGAATCCGACCAACTGCGATGTTGCCGAGATCACCATCACGGTTGATCCTCCGGTAATCGTTGCCAATGATGATACGTTCGGACCTGTCAACGGCACAGCCGGTGACCCGGACGTGGGCAATGCGTTTGATAACGACCTGCTCAACGGTGTTCTGGTTGACCCGACTGATATTACAGCTACGGTTCTCACCCCTGCCACTCCTGCCTTTGCAGGTGCGTTGGTGCCGGTGATGGATCCGATTACAGGCATCGTAAGTGTACCCGCAGGTACTCCTGCCGGAAGCTACACTATTACCTACGAGATTTGCGAGATCCTGAATCCGACCAACTGCGATGTTGCCGAGATCACCATCACGGTTGATCCTCCGGCGATCGTAGCCAACGACGACAACTTCGGCCCTGTCAACGGTGCTGATGGTGATCCTAACCTGGGCAATGCGTTTGATAACGACCTGCTCAACGGTGTTCTGGTTGACCCGACTGATATTACAGCTACGGTTCTCACACCGGCCACTCCTGCCTTCGCAGGTGCCTTGGTGCCGGTGATGGATCCTGCAACAGGTGTTGTAAGCGTACCTGCAGGTACTCCTGCCGGCACCTACACGATCACCTACGAGATCTGCGAAATCCTGAATCCGACCAACTGCGATCAGGCCACGGTGAGCATTACAGTAGATCCTGGAGTCATTGTAGCCAATGACGACACAGGCACACCTGTAGGCAGTGTAACCGGAGGTGTTGCCTTCACCAATGTGCTGGGCAACGACGAGTTGAACGGTGCTGCTGTGAACCCGGCAGATGTCAACCTGAGCTTCGTTACTTCAACCCATCCGGGCATTACGCTGGTAGGTAGTGACGTGTTAGTTGCCCAGGGTACACCGCCAGGCAGCTATTCTTTGACCTATGAGATCTGTGAGATCCTGAACCCAACCAATTGCGATCAGGCGGTGGTAACCGTAGATGTATTCTATCAACAGCCACCCATTATCGCTGTGGATGACTATGGTGCGCCTGTCTTTACCGGTACTGGTGGTGTCTCTGTGCCTAATGTGCTGGAGAACGACTCCTTGTATGGTCAGGTTGTCAACCCTCTCGATGTGCTGATCACTTTGGTGTCATCCTCACACCCTGGCATTAGCCTCTCAGATACTTCGGTGGTTGTTGCACCAGGAACCCCTGCCGGCAACTATACGCTTGTCTACCAAATCTGTGAAATAGCCGATCCAACCAATTGCGATACAGCAGTGGTGTATGTGTCAGTAGTGAGCTTCTCCATTATTGCCAACATCGATTACGGTACACCCGTTATCGGCTCTGCCGGTGGTGTTTCTGTGCCCAATGTACTCGTTAATGATGTGCTCCACGGTCAACCTGCCACCAATGCAACAGTGACTGTTGACCTGATGCTTACTCCGCATGCCGGTATTACCATGGTGGGCAATACTGTGGTGGTCAGCCCGGGTACGCCGGAAGGGGTGTATCACCTGATCTACCGCATCTGTGAGATTGCCGATCCAACCAACTGTGACACTGCCCTTGTGGTGGTGCCCGTTATTGCTCCGGTGATCGAAGCAATCGTTGACTACGGCGCTTCTGTGAATGGAGTCAGCGGTGGTGTATCGGTATCCAATGTGCTGGATAATGACCTGATCAATGGTCAGCCGGTGAATCCGGCACAGGTAACCACCACTTTTGTCAGCTCCAGTGATCCCGGTATCACTTTGGTGGGCAACAGTGTGGTGGTAGCACCCGGAACTCCGGCGGGTAATTATACGCTGGTTTACCAGATCTGTGAGGTGATCAACCCGACCAACTGCGATACAGCGATTGTGTATGTGCCGGTTCATACCCAAAACATTTCGCTGTGCCTTACGCCGAAGGTATTTCTACAGGGAGCCTTTGATCCGGCTACCGGCCTGATGTGGGACAGCCTGCGCGCCAACAACTACATCCCGGTTACTGAGCCTTACTCTTCAGCACCTTATAGCAACACCTTCACCCATATTGGTGGTGGTGGCGGTGAAACGATTGCCAACCCGGCTGCAGTATTTGGTGTGACAGGTAATGATGCGATTGTTGACTGGGTATTTGTGGAGTTGAGAGACCCCAACAACATGAACAACGTGGTGTTGACTCGTTCTGCACTGCTGCAGCGTGATGGTGACATTGTGGATGTTGATGGTGTGAGTCCGCTGTGCTTCACCGGACTGGGTGACTCCCTCTATTACATTACGATCCGTCACCGCAATCACTTTGGTGTGATGACAGCGGCTCCCAAGCTGCTGTCGGCTGCACCTGTAGTGGTGGTTGACTTCCGTTATGGTGCAGAGCCTGAGTTTGACCATGGCACCTCAATGGGCAACGGCTTTGATTACACAGGCCATGCGCAGAAACAGGTGACCTTGGGAACCAGAGCCATGTGGGCCGGTGATGTAAACCGTAATGGTCAGGTTAAGTACCAGGGTAACGTTACCGACCGTACAGCCATCCTCAATGATGTGCTTGATCATCCTGCCAATACCACCCAGGATATTAACTTCGACTTTGGGTTTGGATACCACCCAGGTGATGTGAACCTTGATGGTAAAGTGAAATATCAGGGAGCAGGAGCTGACCGTACGTTGTTGCTCAACTACATCCTGACATATCCGCTCAATACACTGTTCGAATATAACTTCGACTTCTTCTTCGAACAGCTGCCATAAATAATAGTGACAATTCCGCGCCTCTGGCGGGGAATTGCGATCTGTTCGACTTTTTCTTCGAGCGATTATCACAGAGCCAAAGCCTGATGTGCTCAATACGAAGATCCCTCGCCAAAATTGGTGGGGGATTTTTTTCCTTCGGTGATCAGCCCACAGGGAACTGTTGCTATGAATTATGCAAATAGTGTATGTTTTAATGAGTGCGTCAACCCATATGAATCTCTCATTTACGAAGAAAATCAAGCACAAGGCTTTTACCTATGCACTCTTATCTGGTTATTGGGCTTTAGAAATCGTCTCAATACTTCTTGAGAAACTATAAAAATAATGCTTACATTTGAGGTAATATGGAATGGGTATAAATATTTATACTGACTGAATTCTGTGCACCGGAACTGCCCCCGTTTTTATACACCACGTCCATATTAAAAGGGAAATAGAAGTATGTAAACACCGCTAAATGAGTTGCCGAATTAAAAATCCTTTTATCCACGATTCTCCGATCGAGTTTCAAGGAACCATTCCTGTGGATCGGCTGATCAACGAATACAGGTCCCGGTTTAAGATCGACATAAGCGATCTTTTGTCATCAACAGATTCGATAAAGCTGTATAAATGTACGAAATCCGGGTATGAGTTTTATACCCCTTTCAGCATTGTTGGAAACTCAGGCTTTTATGAGAAACTGCAGAAACTCGGTTGGTACTATCTGCCTTGGAAATGGGAGCACCAGGTGTGTTATGATATGGTGGATGCCGGATTCAGGATTCTGGAAATTGGGTGTGGGAAGGGTGATTTCTTAAGAAAAGTATCACGCCAACACAAAGATGTTGAATGCATCGGTTTAGAGCTTAATCAAACTACCGCAACATCAGGTGATGGATTGAAAATAATCAACAGCCGTATCGAAGACTATAGCGTTGACAACCAAGCTGCTTTTGATATAGTGTGTGCATTTCAGGTGCTTGAACACATCCCTGACGTCAACACTTTTCTCGAAGCATCAATCCATTGTCTGAAAAACAATGGGCTATTGGTACTTAGTGTCCCCAACAACGAGAGCTTCATACAATACGACAGCTTTAATATCCTGAACATGCCACCTCATCATATGGGGCGATGGAAAGAGGGATCGTTGCGGATGATTGCAGACTGTTTCAACCTCGAGTTGTTGAAAATCGAACATGAAACACTTCAGGAGTACCATTATGAATGGTATCTGAACATCATGCTCACTAAAAAGTTTGGTGAACGTGTGGCGGGCTACATAAGCAAAGCAACCAGATTATTAGGGCTCAGAAAGTTTCAGTTGCAACGAATTCAAAAGAGAGCCAATGAAATCAGAGGTCACACCACGATTGCCGTGTTCAGGAAAGCTGCTGATTTGACAATTGATTAAAGCCTGTATTAACCAACCTGCATACGCCTGTGATATCACCAGCCCATAGCACGTAGGCGTGGGAGAACGGAAAGTCACTTTTTTCAGCCATCCGTCGGAAACAGGCAATTCTATCGCATTTTTGTCGTTATAGGTTCGTTTCCGGGTGAGGCTGAGCTGGCTGGAGAACGAGTCAAAGGGGGAAAGGCGTTTTATTGCCCTCTCTAGTGATAAATACTTAGTAACATGAAAAGGATTCAGAAACTATCCATCATAATGATTTTCCCTCTCATGGCTTTGTCAATTGGTTGTCGATCAGACATTACAGTAGGCATTACAGGTGATAAGATAAAAGCCATTTATATAGGAATGCCTCTGAAAGAGCTGGTTGATTTAATAGGGGTTCCTTACGCTGTTTCTTATGGATCAGCTGTCCACAGTCATGACTGTAGAAGGTTTGATTTTGCTTGTTTGACAAAGGATATTGGTGTTTTTCAAGAGCAACTTAAACCTGGTGATAACATCACTCAAATTTTCCAACAAACTGTGTCCTTCAATTTATCGTGTTGTGAGGCAAACATAAGAGCAAATGATGAGGGAGGTGGGATCTCTTTTCAGTATACGAAACCAGTAAAGAACTCGTTTTTCTATCCCATGATCTGGGTGGGTCTATGCAATGAAGGATTGGTCAGAGGCGTTGTTGTAAAAGAGTACATGGGACGTTTTTTATTGAGGTTGGATAGCATTTGGATTTATCATCTATTTTCACATTCAGAATACATTGATGAAAAGAGGTTTAACAGGCATCTTAGGTAACAAAAGCTACGAGACATAATTGACTAATCAATACTGAATTATATCAACTAAACTCGGAGTCTGCCACTAGGCAGCACAATACATATTTGCCACGCTCAACCGGCTATAGGTTTGCGCCGACATAACCCCCGGGCACGTATATCTGTTTGAGCATTTCGAGAGTGTTGAGCAAAGCACCACTCCGCCTTTCTGTAAGCATTCGGCAAAGTACATATCAGCATTTTGCGGCGGGTCGACTGCCAAGGATTGCAGCTGGCTCGGCTTGACGAAACTGATGCGATCAGATTTTAGGGGTCGGAGCGTTCCCGGGTAGGAGTTCGTTCAGTTTGTCTTCAGGCCAGGTGGAGATATTGTTGAAGACGTACTCCAGCCAGGCTGACGGCTCAACGTTTCTCATTTTACAAGTGACAAGCAATGAATAGAAGACGGCAGCATGCCTGGCAGCGTTATGTGAGCCGGCAAACAGATAATTCTTGCGCCCCAATGCAACAGGTCGAATGGTGTTTTCAACCAGATTATTGTCGATATGGAACCGAGGTTGTTCAATGTACCGGATCAAACGAGACCAGAGGTTGAGACTGTAAGCCATGGCTCTACCTATCGCAGATTGTGGTGCCACACTAAGGATCTCTTTGTCTAGCCATGCCTTTATTTCATCAAGGATGGGCTTCGCCTCTTTCTTCCTGAGTTCGGTGACCTGCTCGCCTTCTAAACCTTCATCTCGGATTTGGGCTTCAATAGCATAGAGTTGCTTGAACATCTCTAACGCCAGGGTGCTTCGCTGAGGATCATTGTCCTTTGCTTCGAAAAACTTCCGGCGAGCGTGTGCCATACAGGCAAGCAGGTTAATCTTGTCAGGGTGTAAATTGTTGTAAGCCGCATATCCGTCGGTCTGAAGAAAGCCAGTGAAGTTTTTCAAAAAATCATTGGGTCCTTCTCGTCCCCTGCTGGTACGATAATCAAAGACTGCCATTCTTCGGATCGGATCAGCATAAGTCCAGAAGTAGCCTTTGTGCGTTGCTTTTGGTTTGTCTTTTGTAAGCACCCTTATGGGAGTCTCATCACCCATCAGGTAATCGGTAGATATGAGTTGATCAGCCAGACAATCATACAGCCTGACCAGCAAACCAGCCCCTCCACTAAACAACCCCGAGATGGTAGATACAGGAAGTCTCTCTCCTAAACGCTCAAACTTTCTTGCCTGTCTGTAGAAGGGCATGTGGTCAACATACTTACCAATGAACAACTCTGTGAGAATACCTGGTCCAAACTTGCTTTTCGGCAATGGCAATGCTTTTGGAGGAGCTTGCACAATGGTGGTGGATTCGTCGTCAGAAGCAATGATATACTTGGGGCGAATAACCTTAACCACGAACAATTCGGCTTTTTTATACTCAAGATACTCACTCTCATCTTTTCCAATACACTTGGCGCCTTCCGGAAGATCTTCCACTTCCATAATTTGCTCAACACGGGGTAAGTGAGCAGAAAAGGCACCCCTTATCGGTTGCTTCTTCTCTGCCTTAGGCTGTTTGCGGGAATAGGTGATTTGCTCCTTTTGGGGTTCAATATCTTCCGCTGGAATGTCGAACAAACTCAACTGCTCCGGATCCATGGTGGATGGCTTAAACCGCTCACTCTTTGATCCAAATATCAGCCTTTTGAGTTGGTCAAGCTCAAAGCGGATACCGTCGTAATTTGACTGCAGTTCTTCATGCGCTTTTTGTAGATCCTCATGTCCTGATTGTAGTTCTTTATAGCCTGATTGTAGTTCTTCATAGCCTGACTTTAGTTTTTCATGGCCTGACTGTAGTTTTTCATGGCGAGATTTTAATGCGATATACGCATCATATTCTGCTTTTGAAATCTGTATCATTTCTGCGCTTGCCATGACACAAAAATACAACATGTATCCTTTGTCTGATAAGCATTTCAGGGTTTTTTATTCACAGCATTTTGTTGTAAAAAACGTGGTCTTTTTTTTGCATTTCTCAGAGAAATTCCCGATACAATCATGGCCAATTCGGCATACTCCAAAGTATTGCCAAGTGTAGTCTGGCCCCATGGGGGTAATTCGAATGTTCCTCGTTCCAAACGCTTGTAGAAAAGAACAAATCCTCCAGGTTCCCAGCGTAATAATTTCACCCGGTTTCGCTGCTTATTGATGAAGACGAAAATGTCACCACTCATTGGGTTTTGATGGAGTTGGCCAGTAATGATACCGCACAGTCCATCAAAGCTTTTCCGCATGTCTGTTGGTGCCCGAAACAAGAAGTACCGGGTCGATGAAACTGAAAACATAATATCAGAATTGAATCAGTTGCTGAATATGGGCTATAGGTGTTTGCGAAGGAACATAGAGCTCGATCCCGTTGGGGTACACGATGCGATATTCCTGTTGGATGATTCCATCAAGCTGAATAAAACCAGGTCCGTTGTTTTCTTGCCGCAATTTGGCCAGCCAATAACGTAACACCGATATGGCGATGCCTTTTTCTCTGCTGAACTGTTCTTGGGTTAACCCACTGGCACGATATTGATCAACCATCGCCAGCATCCTTGTAGCTTTCTCTTCTCGACTCATGATGTAATTTTTGCCGACAAAAATCGGCAGCCGAATCCATCACCGCAAGATGTACTTTGCCGAATGCTTACGTTAAATCAATAGATGCTTCCGGCCATATTCGGTTTTGATGGTATCAGCGAAAAGCAAACCAGTCAATGTCAAACATCTCCAGGTCATCGCCATAGAAGTGAAGCCAAAGGGCGTGCACCCCTTCAGCACTTTCTACAGGAAAGGTTAGCTCGTGCCAACGGCCATCTTCTGCCGGCTTTATTTCAATCAAAGCCAGCCTTTTGTGCCAGGG
>SKPS01000043.1 GCA_007119395.1 Lentimicrobiaceae bacterium | reverse complement strand
TTCATCTACATTAATAATCTCTTTGTCAAACCTTGTGCGCTGTACGGTGGCTTTGTCGTAGGCTTCGTCAACATATTGCCCCAGCTTGTAACCGTTGGGCATTGAGGGGTCAAGAAAGTCGTTGAAGGAGGCGTAATTCCCAGTTATGCCAATAATTTTGGCTATCTCTGAGCTGTTCACACGGATCATGGGTTCCTTTTCCCAGCCAGCGGGAGCCATCAGCATACTCAGCATCACCTGGGGGGGTGTCATGTCGTTCCATTGGTTTTGACGGGATACTTTTCGCAGGATTTCGGATGCCAGGGTGTTTACGGGCTCCATCCTTCCAGCCTGTGTTTGAAGCTGGAGTCTGGCAAACGCGTTGGCATGCTCTCTGTCGGGCACTATAATCTCTTGAGGTTGATTATGGTGATGCCCCATATTGGGATGGGCAACGCTCTCTTTGGCCCACATCGAAAGGATGGCTATCAGTACGATGGCTGCGGTGTTTTGCGCACCCTTTTTCAGTTTCCCGAGGGCGGCCGATAATTGGCGGAAGCGGCTTTTCCTGAAGAAGAAGGTGAGGATCATTCCCAGTGTCATAAAGAAGTATCCGATATAGGTCACGGTGGTACCGGGTGCATCGTAGTTTACAGAGAGGATGGTTCCCTTTTCATCGGGGTCGTAGTGTGCCTGGAAGAATCGGTATCCACCGTATTTGAGGATATTGTTCATAAAGATTCGGTAGGGCATCTCCACTTCGTTTTCGGGGTCGAGCACCACCACTTCACTGGCGAAGGAGGAGGGGCTGTTGGAGCCGGGGTACCTTTCCATTTGAAACTCCTGAAGGTATAGGTAAAAAGGGAGGCGGTGGATGAGGGCACCGTATTGGATTTTCACATTGGTGCCACCAATGTCAACCGCGTAGGGGTCTCCCACCACGCCTGAGTGTCCGAATACGATCAGCTCTTCTTCCAGGTCCCCTTTGGTCACTTCAAAAACCAGGGCATCCCATGCGTGGTCGTGGGTGTGGTCAGGCTCATACAGCTCCATTATGGCGGAGGGGTAGAAGTTGATCAGCACAAACCCCACTTCGCCCGCCTGGAAAATGGTTCGTTTGGTGGCGGTGTATTTTTCCCCGGGGGGCAACACCCTTGCCCTGTCGGCCATCATATCAAGCATCCTGAGGGTGTCGGCAAAGTGTACCAGAATAGAATCCCCCGCTACAAAAAACTGCAACGCTGTGGTGTCAAGCGCTCCCCCAAAGCGAAACAGTTGGTTGCCAATCTTCCGATCTTCTCCCTCTTTAAGGAAGAAGTCCACCCGTTCGTTCTCTTCGTCAACGGCCATAAAGGAGATCAGAGGTTGCCCGTCAGGCGCGTCAACAGGGCGCTCCATGGCATTGTGAATAATGCTTTTCAGCTCAACACTTACCCTTTCATCACCAGGCTTCAGGTTTGCCCTGAAGGTGTTGTTAAAGCCTCTGACAAACCGCACAGTTCGGGTTACAGTGGAGAGTTTATCGCCTGTTTGTGCCTGCACCTGAATAAAGTCGTTGCGTGAAATCAACTGGTTGTTCATACTCCCTTCCCTGATGTGCAACGTCCCTTCAAAGGCATGAAAGCGCGTGATGCCCGCACCCAGCAGGATGACTACAAACGACAGGTGAAACAGGGCAACAGGCCACTTCCGCCTGGTGAGCAGCTTGTTGACGAATATACTACCCAATAGGTTGATGGCCAGCAAAAAGAGCAACACCTCAAACCAACGGGCATTGTACACCAGCACCTTAGAAGCCGTTGTACCGTAGTCGTTTTCAACAAAAGTGGCCACGGCAATCACCACCGCAAAGATCACCAACAGCACCCCGGTGGTGGTCATGGAAAACAAAGCCTGATAGAACTTTTTCATAGAAATATCTCCTGATTCATGGTAGTTATTGTAGCACAAAGGTATCTCTTTTCATGATAACAATGCAATGATTTATATATGTTGTAAAAAAACCGGCATCATTGTTACAAATGGATGCCGGCCTGGTCAATGAAGCCGGTTCTTCCCGGCAATTACACAATGGAGTATTGTTATCGAATGTCTATCCGTACGCCTGCATGGATCAGCCGTCCGTATAGGGGTGCATAGATAAATGCAGGGTCGTCAAGTCGTTTTTCGTCTTGTATGGTGTTGAACATATTCTTTACGCCGCAGTACAGATTGAATTGCCCAATGGAGCGTGAAATGCCCCCGCTGAATATCATAATGGGATCGGTCTCTTTGATCTTAGACATATCACCTACTGCAGGGTCTATCTCTTCATTGAAGTAATCGATATACATCGTTCCCTGATACGAGCCTGAGATAAACAGGTTCCAGTTGTTGGTACGGTATTCCAGGTTTACGGTTCCGGTTGTTTTCGGGAAGCGTGGGATAAAGCGGCTGATCTCCTGATAGGGCGTTTCAGACCAGTCGTCACGGATGTTGGTAAACTCTCCCCTGTTAATGGTGAAGTCGACCACGGTTCTGAAGTATTTAAGAAATCCTGCCTGGAACGACAGCTCAATCCCTTGTACGAAGGCATCATCCACGTTTTCCCACATATAGTCATATCCCATGGCACGGATCTCCTCATCAGCCAGCGTAAACTCGATTTTATTCTGCAGGTTTGTTCTGAAGAGGTTGATGCTGAAGTTGGCTCTGCTGTTGATGTAGTAGTCAGCTGTGAGGTTATAGCTGACGGATGTTTCAGGTTCCAGTGCTGACGATTTCCACACCCTGGGTGATCCACTGCAGAGGTGGAGGTCTTCAGAGAAGCCGTAGGGTGCCCTGAACCCTGTACCGGCTGTTGCCCGAAGGGTGAATTGGCGTGATACGTCATATTTTACAGCGATTCTTGGGTTGATACTGGTTTGGTCAAAGGTGGTTTCAGGGAAGCTTATATTGTCGAAGGAAGCGTGGTCAGCAAAATACTCCTCTCCCGACATGTGTCTGTCGATTCTGATACCCGGAACGATCATCAGCTTGTTGGTAGCATGCCACTCATCCTGCACGAACAGACCGATTTCGCTGGCCCTTTTGTTGGCTTCGGAACGATAAGCCAATCCGGCAAACTCACTGTCGGGGTCTACAACCACATACATTCCCGATTCATTCAGACGTGAAATATATCCCTGCACTCCCACCATCAGATGGTGCTTGTTGACTCTTCTGCTCAGGGTGAAAGTGGAAGTGAGCGTATGTTCTGCCGCCAGATAGGGCCTCATGTCGTGGAGGTCGGGGAGTGAGTCGTTGTGCATCTCCATGTAGTCCAGCAGAAAGGCATCATTGGTAGCGCTGCGGTGGTGGTTGGCATACCCCATCGTGAATCCCAGTTCAAAATTTCGGGCGATGGGGGCGGTGTAACTCAGCTCGGCTTCGTACCTGTCGGTGAGAATGCTCTCTGTGCCTTCAGAGAAAGGATTTCTGTAGAGGTCATCTTCCAGTTCACCACCATCCCGTTGCTCTGTGATGGCCCGGCCTCTGATGATCAGCTTGTCGTTCTTCGTCAACAGGTCGTAGAAAAAGAGTCCAAATCCTGCATTGGTAAGCGTAGAGGCCACCCTGTCGGAGATGCCATCAGGTTGAAACACTTCATCACGCGTATTCCCTTCACCTGTCTGGTCGATGATACCCTGGGTCAACCGACGTGCAAACACGTGCACTCCTACGTTCCCTTTGGTATTGCGCATGGATGAGGATATGTCGAATCGGTTGGTGCTGTGGTTGCCGAACTGCACATCGAGCGTGGTGCCGGGGTTGAAGGTGGGCTCTTTTGTGATGATGTTGATGGCACCGGCGATGGCACTGCTACCGTACAATGCCGACCCCGCGCCTTTGACCACCTCAATCCGGCTCACATCAATGGTACTAAGCTGCTGTAAACCATATACACCTGCCAGCCCTGAAAAGACCGGCTGCCCATTGATCAGTATCTGGGTGTGCTCACCGCTCAACCCCTGCATCCGCACCATGGTAAAATTACACGCCTGACATTGGTTCTCAACACGTACTCCCGGAGTGGCCTCAAGCGCCTGAAAAATAGTGGAAGCATTGCGGTTTTGAATATCACGTGACGTGATCAGTTCGGTGCGTACAGGTACATCACGAACAGAATGCTCCGTACGGGTAGCGGTTATCACCAACTGCTCCAACTGAATAACATCCACTTCAAGCTCGAAAAAGAGCACCAAAGCCGAATCACGATACATCACAATCTCTTTTTCAACCGGCTTGTAACCTGTTGCACGTGCCATCACAACCACAGGGCCCTCCGGCAAATGGGCCAGCTTGTAATGACCTGTTTGATCCGCCATGGTGCCCACATTATGCCCCTTCACCACCACAGATGCAAATGGAATATGCTCACCCGTGGACTTCGACTTCACATCCCCGAACAACATCGCATCAGTACGCTGCTGCGCTATGCCAATGCCTAACAAGGCAAAAGAAAAAACAAAAACTAAAATATGTCTCATCATAACCTCTCTTTTTGAAGACACTCATCAACATGACGAATATCATGAATTAAACTGTGGCAAAAGTCCACCAATCTCATCACCCCGGCAATCCCATAAAAAGGGGATTTGGATGAGAAGAAGTAACCAGAAATAGGGGTTTTTTATGTGATTCATGTGCGGGGGCAGCTTTTCGGGGAACGGCAAATGGTTGCCGGCTGCGAAAAGCGAGCACCACGTATCCCCTCACTGTGGAAGGGAAAGCAGGTTGATCGCCCTATATGAATGGATATATCATTTCATTTGATGAACAGGGTTTTAACAAACCCAATGAGGGCAAGTACCAGGGCAAAAAGGAGTTGGGTGATGAGTGCCATCACCATAACGGCCAGGAATGCTGAAATGTAGGGCACGGCTCTTGAAAAAAGTGCATGCAGGTGGATGCCGGTCCAGAAGGTGACAAGATTAATCAGCAGCAGCAACACCGTAAGAAACACAAACCCTTTGGTTGCCAGTTTGATATCAGGGGGGCTGAGGGTCATGGAGCTGCCGATGGAGAAGAAGAGGTAAAGGAAGAGCGCTGTTTTCCACCACTGCTGTTCGGCGTGAAGGAATAGGAGGGCATTGATTTCTCTGACGGCTTCGATGATACCATTGGCAAGGGGAGCGGCTGCGGAGAAGGAGACGAATGTTTCGGGTGTGATGGCCAAAGGGAACAGATGGTGAACATGGGTGTCAAAGAGCAGCCATGTGATCAGATACAGCATGATGGCGCACATCAGCACAGGGCCTATTCCGCTGAAGAACAGGCCGATTTGATGAAATGGATTCCTTTGGTTATAGCGTGTTTTCACATGGCCATAGGTGCCCCCTTTGCCTTTTGGGTCGAACCATTTGACCCCCACTATACGGTGGCCGAAAAGAGCGGCGAATACCACATGCCCGAGCTCATGGATGGGTGTGCCGATCAGCTTAAAGCCATAAATAAAACCTTTCTCTCCGAAAGCGGAGAATCCGAGATGCCGAAGCCCGGATGACACAAAGTGAAGCATCAGGGCGAGCAGCACCAACGGTCCCAGCAACAGAAACAACTGCGCCCCTGTGGCTTTCAGCGCATCAAGCCCGTAATGCATTATCGATGAGAGGTGATCGCTTGGCATATCTGTTCTGATGGTGAATTCAGCATAGATTTGTTATGACAGACGGCCGCTATGTGAAGTACAGCGCCAGGTTTACAAGTTAACATTGAGCAGCTTTTGCCGGAATGAGCGTTTGGTGGAGGTGACTTGCAGGTAATATACTCCCGACGAGAGCAACCCCGTATCGACAATGTATTCATTGCCTTGTCTGGTAAGTGTTTCTGTTGCATACACCCTGTTCCCTGCCGCATTGTAAAGCACCATGGATAGCACCGGATCATTGGCATCGGGCCATCGTACCACGATACGGTGTGTGAAGGGATTGGGATACACTTCCGGCTGCTCACTGCCTGCAACAGGGCCGGGCATACTCTGGTTAAGCTGCAAAGGGAGGTATGACATAAACGACTCTTCATCAACCAAAAAAGTGCCGGCCACCATTGACACATAGATGGCAATCGGGCTGATAATAGGGTAGTCAGGGGCGACCCATTGCATCTGCCATGTGCGCTCGTTGTTGCCAGAAGTGCCAGCAGGTCGATGTGTTACGTACTCTTCACTCAAAGCATATTGCATCTCAGTGTTGTCTGTTATCAGGAAACGCCCCTGAGGGAAAAAATCATCCCCGGCCGTCACCTGAAACCCAAAAATGGAAGTGTTGGGCCTTGAAATAGAGAGGGTAATGTTATAGGTATCGGCCGGGTTATATCCCAACGGGGGAACATCTGTCTGGATCAGCCCTGTCACATGTTGCACCGTACCGGTATGACAACCCATCGTGGCACAGGTCACCCCATCATAAGGAGAACCGGTGTAACCAGGAGGAACCCCATGGATGCTGGCGTGCAGATAGTGCAGATACATGCCAATGCCCAACAAGGGGAACAGTAAAACCATTAACATCCTCACCCTGCCTCGGGTGATATGAATCCTCCTTAAACGCCTGAATAAACGATGTGAGCGCATACTGATGCACATTTAATGATGGCCAAAACAGCTAAGCGATATGTTACAAAGATACACCAATTTGCCATAGGGCACTCTGCAAAATTTTATCAGGCGGATGTTCAGCAAGCATTTATATGGAGATATTGTGTGCCGTCATAACTACAACATTTCATAATGATTCGGGCATCGCTGGCTTTTTTGGAGCCGGTAATACAGCGGCTATCTGTTCTTATCATGTCTGTGAGATGTGAAGAAGACGCCCTGGCGGCCATTCAAACCGGGTGGTGTTATTTATACTCTTTCTAATTTATCGGTTCTTAAGGCGAAGAGATCTACACATCGACTTTTTTCGATATTATTGCAAGTTCAAAAGAAAAGATGAGTTTTTTTCAACAGGCAAGTCAACGGTATGAATGGTGTACACGCTTCATTTGAAGGGGAAAGGTGTCCCAATGTGGAAAGTTGTTCCATGCCAGGTCACCCGATGGTAAAGGGTGATCCGGCAAAATTGACCCGATACCAGCAGGAGTTTTGCCTTACCCGGGAGGCCTTTGCTATGTGCAAGAGGTATCAGGTATTTCTGGAGCTTGGCTTTTGCCCCGGTTTTGTCTTACCTGATACAGATTCAGACTTGCTGACCATTATCGATGAGCACGACAACATGATGAAATAGTAACCAACAAAGAACGTATTGTAGTTATGGCACAAATTGAGATTGAAGGACGCACTTTTGAAGTGGACGGTGATGGATTTCTAAAGGATCCGGAATTATGGGACGATGAGGTTGCGCGTTTGTTTGCGAAGTACGACGGCATTGAGGAGTTAACAGAGAGTCATTGGGCTGTGGTAAAGATCATACGGCGCAATTTTGAAGAGAAGGGGATGGCTCCGATGGTACGGGTCATTTGTAAGGAGACCGGGCTTAAGCTGAAGCAGATCTATGAACTGTTTCCGTTGGGTCCTGCTCGGGGAGCTTGTCGTGTGGCCGGGTTGCCAAAACCTGATGGCTGTGTGTGATTAAGTCAAACTTGTAATAGGAGGAGTTGGCAGTGTTGGCTACTTGGTATCAATGGATCGGTTTGGTTGCACTATTGTTTTCAATGGTTGTATCGTTTGTCCACCTGTTGCGTTTGATCAGAGCGGGGAGGCCTGTTGATTATTCCAGACCTGAGGGAAGCATTCCGGAAGGTATCCGCTATTCCTTCACAACGGCAATGAATCCCGCAAAGAAAGAGTCGGCATTCCTTCATCTGCCTACCTATTTCTCAGGGATAATGTACCATCTTGGCGTGTTTTTCACATTACTGCTTTTTGTTGTGATGATTTTCCGCGGTACCACCGCAGGGTTGCCTCTCTCTTATTGGCTTGCAGTGGTGCCAATCGTTGGGGGAGGGGCGGGTGCCTGGCTGTTGATCAAAAGATTAGCAGACCCGATGATGCGCAGACTGTCGACACCGGATGACTACATCTCTAACCTGCTGGTAACACTCTTTCAGTTAACGGCAGTGCTCTCTTTGTTGACAGAAGGGAGCACAATGCTCTTCCTGCTA
>SKPS01000230.1 GCA_007119395.1 Lentimicrobiaceae bacterium | reverse complement strand
TGCTGGTGCTTGCTTTTTTTGTGACCACCCAGCTTACCATGATCAGCGATGCGTGGCGGTTTATCCTTGCCTGCAGCGGCGGAATAGGTCCGGTGCTGATATTCAGGTGGTTCTGGTGGCGCATCAATGCCTGGTCAGAGATCGCGGCCATGATCGCACCTTTTGTTGTTTATCCGTTGCTCTACCTTGAGCCGGTGTTGGTATTGCTGACCGGTTCGCCGGAGCCACTCCCGTATGAAGCGGTACTTATGATCATTGTGGGATGGTCAACCGTGGTGTGGCTAACAGTGACCCTTTTCACGCCTCCTACAGACAACCAAACGCTCCTCTCGTTCTACGAAAGGGTACACCCCGGTGGGACAGGGTGGAAACGAATCAGCCGGCAACTGCCTCATGTGAAAGGTGACAGCGGATATCTGTTCCTTCTGATCGGCTGGATCGCCGGTTCGGTAATGGTGCTCTTCACACTGTTTGGGATCGGGAAGTTGATATTTGCAGAGTATTTGATGGCAGCTATCTATCTGGGGGTTGCTGCGGCTGCGGCAACAACCATTATAGCGGTTATGCGCAAAACGGGCTGGAAAAAGGTTGCTGAGTAAGGGATTCCTTGTGATACTGTAGCAGGAGGTTGTTTTATCGAAAAATTTTTTCTCGCAGAGAGGCGCGGAGACGCGGAGATTGTTTCTCGCAGAGAGGCGCGGAGACGCGGAGATTGTTTCTCGCAGAGGCGCAGAGGTTGTTTCTCACAGACGCAGAGGGATTTCTTACAGAGGCACAGAGGTTGTTTCTTACAGAGGCGCGGATTTTTTTTTGTGGTTTTTTTAGAAATTTTTTTCCGCTTTTTCAATTTCAATCAAATATACCTTAAATCACACATCTATCATTAAAATCAAAAAAATCATGATGATCAACGAAATAACAGGAATTATCGTGGACAAGTGTTACAAGATCCATGTAGGACTCGGCCCGGGATTGCTTGAATCGGTTTATGAAGAGATTCTTGACTATGAACTCGAACGTGAAGGTTTGTCTGTGGTAAGACAGCAGATAGTCCCGGTGGAATGGCAAAAAGCGAGAATGGATATTGCCTTCAGAGCAGACCTGATCGTCAAGAACTCGGTGCTCATCGAAATCAAATCTGTAGCGGTAATTGCGCCAGTTCACCTAAAACAGATTTTAACCTATCTTAAACTAACCGGACTCAAAATTGGTCTTCTCGTTAATTTCAACGAGGCCTTCCTCAAAGATGGAATTAAGCGAGTCGTAAACAAACTATAAAAAACTCCCGCACCACTGGGTAAAACAGTTACCGCGTCACTGCGTCTCTGCGCCTCAGCGAGAAAAAAACAGCGTCACTGCGTCACTGCGTCTCTGCGCCTCTGCGTGAAAAATAACCGCGTCTGCACCTCTGCGTCTCTGCGCCTCTGCGTGAAAAATAACCGCGTCTGCACCTCTGCGTGAAAAATAACCGCGTCTGCACCTCTGCGTCTCTGCGCCTCAGCGAGAAAAAAACAGCGTCACTGCACCTCTGCGTCTCTGCACCTCTGCGTGAAAAATAACCGCGTCACTGCACCTCTGCGTCTCTGCGTGAAAAATAACCGCGTCTGCACCTCTGCGTCTCTGCGCCTCAGCGAGAAAAAAACAACGTCACTGCACCTCTGCGTCTCTACGCCTCAGCGAGAAAAATAACCGCGTCTGCGAGAAAAAAACCGACATCTGCGCATGAAAAAAACCATCCTTCAATCCATTTAATTCTAAAACCGGGAAAGGGGCTATTTTTGCCGGGTGAAAAATCTCATTCCATCCATTGACCCTTCCGCTTTCCGGTATGATCTTCCGAAGGAGCGGATCGCCCAATACCCTTTGGCTGAGCGCGACCTTTCGAAGTTGTTGATAATGAACCATCGGGGCATCACTTCGGATACATTCCGGACGCTTCCCTCCCATCTCCCGGACGGAGCGATGTTGTTGTTTAACAACACAAAGGTTATTCGTGCGCGCATGGTCTTCCGCAAGGTGACGGGTGCTGCCATCGAAGTGTTCTTTCTGAACCCGCTGGAACCCTCAAGAGATCATGAGGTGGTTTTCGGTCTGGGTTCACCAGCTGTATGGGAGTGTGTGATCGGCAATGCCAGGAAGTGGAAAAATGGTGAGCTGGTGTTGCAGTTCCCGTGTGGTGGTGTTGAAGTAACCCTTCGTGCTGAGATGCTGGCCAAGGGGCGTGAGAGTTCAGAGGTTGGACTGATTTGGGAGCCTCAACAGATCCCTTTGGCCGATATTTTCGAGGCTGTGGGTCACATTCCGCTCCCGCCTTATCTCGACCGTTCGGATGAGCCATTGGACGTGGATCGCTACCAGACGGTTTATGCGCATTACGACGGCTCTGTTGCGGCGCCCACGGCAGGGCTCCATTTCACCCCGGCGGTATTGTCGGATCTTGCGGCGCGGGGCATCAGGCAGGAGAAGATCACCCTGCATGTGGGAGCCGGCACCTTCAGGCCGGTCTCAGCCAGCTCTGTCGCCGACCATGTGATGCACCGCGAAGAGATCGTTGTGCAACGGGAACTGCTGGAGGCGCTGGTGGAGCATCCGGGAATGGTGATACCGGTTGGCACCACGTCGGTGCGGACAGTAGAGAGTGTTTACTGGTACGGACTCAGGGCGATGCAGGAGCAGGGATTGATCGCTCCTCATTTCTCTGTAGATCAATGGGAGCCTTACGACTACCCCGACAGCAGTCTGCCACCCTACCGTGAGGTGTTCGCATATTTGCTAAAGGGCATGGCTGAGCAGGGTGTCTCATCCCTGCGAGGGGCTACCCGGCTGATGATCGTGCCGGGGTATCGCTTTGCCGTAACGGGAGGGCTGATCACCAACTTCCACCAGCCCGGCAGCACCCTGCTGATGTTGGTGGCCGCACTGGTGGGTGAGCGGTGGAAAGAGGCGTACCGCTTTGCGCTCGACAACGACTTCCGCTTTCTGAGCTACGGCGACGCCTGCCTCTTCCTGTAAGACACTTCTTGGTCTGATCAGATGTCAGAATGGTGTTTTGTCCTCACACCTTTCTCAGGGGCGGATCACTGCCAATGCCTTCTCAATGGCATCCAGCATCGGTCTGCCTGAAACAGGTCCGTTTACAGCGTGCTCCATCCAATGGTTGGGCACCAGGTTGCCCACACTGAATACCCTGTCCATCTCATTGCCGATCTTGAGGCCATCGAGTTGCGCTTCCAGCTGGAATTCGATCAGGTGACCCAGCGGGTAGGCACTCAGGTAGAGTGGATAGTTGATCATGTGGGAGTAGATTCCCAGAATGGGCGAGTCTTCGATACCAAAAGCGGGTGTAAAGTATGTATTCCACACCTCTTTTGCGATGCGTATCACGTTCTCTTTCAGTTCAGCCGGTGTGGCATCGGGGTTCTCATACATCCAGCGCCATACCGCTGCATCAACCAGTGCCACGCCCATGATCTCGCAGGTGCCCCAGAACACGTCAAGTGCATTCAGGTGCTCCTGATTGGGGTCTTCGTTTTTCAGTCCGAGCACTTCCAGATCACGCACCTGGAAGATGAAGGCGAGCGCTTCGGTAAAGGCGGTATTGGGCACTCCATTCATCATGTAGTAGTCCACATCATGCAGGGTGATGGTCTGCTCTACGTTGTGACCCAGCTCGTGCATGGCGATGTTGTACCCTTTGTAATCCATGCCATCAGCGGGGATTCTGGTTCTGAGGTAAGAGGGTTGTGAGCGCATTCTGGCACCCCAGGCATGACCCGGTCCACGGGAGCCCTCCACCACAATTTTCGAAGCGATAGAACGCGCACGCTCCGGAGTCCATCCCAGCTGAAGTAAAATCTTCTCCATCTCTTTCTCGAACTCTTCAGCGGTAGCGTGCCGCTTCCTTACCAGCTCCGTCAGCTCCTCTTCGGGGATGGCACTGCGGGTTTTAAAGCCGTCGTACCAGATGTCGAAAGGCTCCAGCGGCCTGCCCAGACGCTCGCTGATAAGCTCACCCACCTGTGCAAAAAGAGGCGAACTCAACACCTCCACAAAAAGCGCTTCCACCTCTTCCATGGTCATCTCCAAACCCTGGTTGAAAGCCCTTTCAATGGCTGTCGGGTAGTTGGGAGAATACTTGTCCACCTTTAAGCCCACCTGGAAAGCATTGAGCAAATGACGGTAGCGGGTATCAGGTTCGGGGGTGGCCTCCACCTCACTGTTGTTCTGAAACACCTGGTTCGTGAAAGGGTTCCACTGGTAGTCAGGGTTATTGATCACCATTTCAGGGATATCCTGCCCGATGATCCGCAGCATCACCTGATGGATCATCCGTTGCCGCGCCAAACCATCTTCATTACCATACTGACTCTTCAGCTCGTCACGCAATCCCCAGTGGGTAATCAGCCGCTTGTCGCCGGTAAAGAGCGTATTGCCGTTCTCATCCAGCAGGTTGTCCATGACGATGTTGTATTCAGAGATGTAGCTCTCTGAGGCCGTAGCAATCTGCGTGCTCTCCTGGTTGATGGCCGAGGGAACACGACTGGTGAAGATATCACCCATCCTCGCATAAGCCCACTCCTTGCGGCTCCACGACTCGCCCAGTGCGTATTTCTCATCCAAAGAGTAGTGAGGAAAGTTGAGAATGGTCACAAAAGCGATTTTGTTTTTGAAAAAGTCATCAGCCAGGTGTGCATACGGTGAATAGCCGGCGAACATCATGTCGATCGGTGTGATGAGGCCTATGTCAAGGTGTACCCCTTTGTTGAAGTCAACATTGATCTGGTGGAGGCTTCCCCAGAGCACTTCATAGTTCTTCGTAAGCTTGTCAAACAGCTCTTCACGCGCTTCAGCACTGCCGGTGAAGTTCTCCAGACAGAACGAAGAAAACTCTTTAGCTGTACCATCTGTCTCTTCCCAGAGTGCCGCCACCTGGCCTACGCCGCGCGTTGCCCACTCACGGTGCTCCTCACCAAACTTCTCTACCAGGGCTTCAATGACCTCGTTCTGTGTCTCTAATGAAATAAAATACATCTTCTCTGTTGTTTTGTCCGCAAGATCCTGCTGGCAGCCCGCCATAAACAGGGCCAGGATCATGGCAGTGGTAATAATAATTCTCATGGCTCTCCTTTTTCTTAATGATGTTTTGTTGATGAAGACAATCGGTTGCTAAACGGATTTGCAAAGTTGATGAAAAATTTTGATTTTGATTTTGGCTTTTCAGTGCCAAATTTTTTTCAGGTGCTGATTAAAATGTGCTTATACCCGAAGAACAATCCCGTATACAGCGTTTGCGATGCTGGAGGTTGGTTATAGCATACGAAGGGGGTACATATCTACTGAATGATTTTTTTAACCACAATGCTCACAAAGTGAAGATGCTGAATGACGTGGAATCTTTCTATGAAGGTAGTAAGGCTCATTTGCAATAATTTTTCAACTATATGATATGCATTATATTGCACGGATTTATATAGTAGATTAATAAACAGAGAGGGCCCTGCCGTAGCAAAGCCCTCTCTGTGCAGAGTATTTCAATATTTTTTTACCTGCAAAGGGCGCGGATCATCTGGTCGGCGCGGTTTGCTGTGCGGCCGAAGTTGGCAGCGCGATAGGCTTCACACGCTCTGGTGGTATTGTTTTGTGCATACCAGGCAGTGCCTATTTCGAACTGATTTCTGGCCTCATTTTCCCTGTTGGCGGGCTCCAGACTGATCGATTTCTGGGCTGCTTCAATGGCTTCGGTATGCCTCTCTGCCGCATTAAAACCCACGGCATAGAAATAGAGCAGGTCAGCCGTTTCTCCAAAAGTGGCTGCGGTATCCAGGTGTAGCAACCCGGCTTCCACCTCCTGGGCGTTGATCAAACGGGCACCAGTGTTCATGTAGTGTGTTAACAAGGCATCTCTGGATGTAGTCACATTGCGCTCGTTGGGCCTTCCATGGGCAATCACAGCCTGGAAATAGTGAATCATCTCAGGAAAGTTCTCCAAACGCCTGTGGCAATAAGCCATCAAAAGAAGCGTGCTGGTGTTGGTAGAGTCCAACAGAAAAGCCCTCTCTAAATCTACCAGCGCCTCTTCAAATTCCCTGGCGCGAAACTTGTCATTTCCGCTTTTCAGAAACAGCTGAGCCAATACACCGCTCGTAAGATCATACGTCTGCTGGTCATTGTACTTCTCTGCAACCACCAGGGTCTTTTCATACAGACCAATGGCTTCTTCAAGCTGGCCGTCATCAAATAAATTCTTGGCGTGAATGTAATAGAGATTGGGAAGTGCAGCCGCAGCGTTTCCCTTCAATCCCTCTGCCTCTTCACCAAGCTGGTCAGACATTCGAATCACCTCCTCCAACTTTTCAATGGCCTCAAAGGTCTTTCCCTCTGCTACCAACGTTCTGCTGTCGTTGAAAAGGGCCATCGCCTCTTCCATGGTCTGTGCGATCACCGTGCCCGAAACAAAGAGAAATGTTCCGATCAACAATACCATCAGCCTTCGTGCATTCAGGGTTTTCATAACTTTTACTTTTTAATGATTGTTTATTATTTGTTCCTGTATTTTCTCAACTTCTATAGATCTGATACATATATATTTTTTCAAATAGCATGCCAGCTATTCTTCCTGTTCAGAATCTTCATCGTTTTGTCTCTTTTCCGGTCTCATCTGAGGGAAGAAAAGCACATCCTGTATGCTGGGCGAGTTGGTCATAATCATGGCAAGCCTGTCGATTCCAATCCCCAAACCTGCTGTAGGTGGCATCCCATATTCCAATGCCCTCAGGAAATCCTCGTCAAGCACCATGGCTTCATCATCACCCCGTTTGCCCAACTCCATTTGCGACATAAACCGTTCGCGCTGGTCGATGGGGTCATTCAGCTCTGAAAAAGCATTGCAGATCTCTTTCCCGTTGCAGATGGCCTCGAATCGTTCAACCAATCCCTCATGCTCTCTGTGCTTTTTGGCAAGGGGTGACATCTCCAACGGGTAGTCGGTGATGAAGGTGGGCTGTATTAGCTTGTCTTCGCAACACTCGCCAAAAATTTCGTCGATCAGTTTGCCTTTGCCCATTGAGGCATCGGTGGAGATATTGAGTTGACGTGCCGCCGCACGCAGTTCCGTTTCGTCCATCCCTGATATATCAATGCCGGTAAAATGCTCAATGGCTTCAAACATGGTAAACCGTTTCCAGGGTCTTTGAAAGTCGATGGTGTGTTGCCCCACTTCCACCTTGGTGGAACCATGGATCCCCAGTGCGATGGTTTCAACCATCTCTTCCACCAGATCCATCATCCAATGGTAGTCTTTATATGCCACATAGAGCTCCATCTGGGTGAATTCAGGGTTGTGAAAACGGCTCATCCCCTCGTTACGGAAGTCTTTGGCAAATTCAAAAACACCATCAAACCCGCCCACGATAAGGCGTTTCAGGTAGAGTTCGTTGGCAATTCTCAGGTAGAGCGTGGTATCAAGGGTGTTGTGGTACGTTTTAAATGGGCGGGCTGAAGCACCACCATAGAGTGGTTGGAGAACGGGTGTTTCCACTTCCAGATACCCTTTGCCGCTGAGGAAGTTGCGCATAATCTGCATCAACTGTGACCGTTGCTCAAACACACCCTTCACGTGGGGGTTCACAATAAGGTCTAAATAGCGTTGCCTGTATCTCTGCTCCGGATCCGTAAAGGCATCCCAGGTTTTCCCCTCTTTCTCTTTGACCACAGGCAACGGCTTGAGTGATTTGGCCAGCAACTTCAATCCTGTAGCGTGAATGGAGATCTCACCCATCTTGGTTACAAAAACACGCCCGGTGACCCCTATGATGTCACCCAGATCCATGTGCTTTTTGAATACCACATTGTATAGTGATTTGTCATCACCGGTACATATTTCATCACGTTTGAAATAGACCTGAATCCTGCCTGTTGCATCTTGTAGCTCAGCAAAAGAGGCTGCACCCATAATGCGGCGGCTCATGATACGGCCGGCTATCGACACATCCTGAAAAAGGGTGTCGTCGGCAGGGTATTGTTTATGAATCTCTTCAGCAGTAACATTGACCGGGAAAAGATGCGGCGGGTACGGGTCGATGCCCAATTCACGCAATGCCGTTAAGGACTCCCTTCTGATAATCTCCTGTTCACT